>DATNEC010000194.1:0-4415 GCA_035606815.1 Pirellulales bacterium | reverse complement strand
CCCATCGCAATCAGCGCTGGCCGCGTACGAATATCCGCTGGTCGGCGACGGCGCGCGCGATCCGCTGGCCGCGGAAAGAAGTGATTTTGCGGCGGACGTCAATTGTCGTTTGCGAGCGGGGCGGCCACTCGGTCAACCAGCTTTGCCAACCCTATGTCCGCCGCCGCGAAGCGTCTCGTGAAATTCGTCGGGGGACCGTGCGACGGTCTCGAATGTCGTGACGATTCGGCCGATCACTTCGAGTCGTCGATCGCCATTGTCTGGAGCTTGTTCCACATCGGCTGCGGCGGCCCGCTGAGCTCGCCGGACGCACTCCGCCTTCGGCGCGCGCGACGCCTGGAAAAGACCGAAAGCCCGGCGGCGCCGCCGAGCGACGTCGATGAGGTCGCTTGGGCCCACTACCGAGTCGTTCGGCGCACTCTGCAGGGCCCGTTGCTGGTCAGCGTCGCGCGCCACGCGTTGCGGGAGCGCGGCTGCCCACGGCCTCTCGACGACGGATTGCCTGCCCGCCGGCCGTTGGATTGACCGCCAGGCTGTTACCTTGGTGCGCGACGGTCTGCGGGCGGACGCCGCATCGACGGCTTCGCGCCGACATCCGCCAAGCACGGATCTCCGATCCGGCCGGCGAATTGGCGGATGGCAGTGATCGCGCGCCGCCGCTTGGCGCAGATTCCGCCGCTCCTTCTTGTCCGCTGGCAAGGACTCAGCGCGAGTTCGCCAAAACGGCGATCGCCTCGATCGGCCCTGCCCGGACGCACCTGCAGGGCCAATTAAAACTGTCGTTTCGACATGGGGCGCACCCCCCCCCATGAAAATCGCTTGATAGATAAAAGAAAGGGCTGTTTCCGCCGGTCGCCCCTCGCCGGCGACCGACCGCCGCCGACTCTTTTCCGCTGCCGATGCAAGTCAAGCGCTGCCGGCCGCTCGCGCCCGTCCGCCGGCAGCGCCACATCCTTGCCAAGACTCCGCCCACGGAGTCTCTCCAGAGGAGCCGTGCAAGCTATCTTGATAGATAAATTGGATTTCGCGCGGTCAATTCTCGACCCCATGGCGGCTATTTCTGCAGGGGCCGAGTTCCTGGTTCGAAGGAGGGAGATTCGCAGATGAGTTAAGAAAGGAGTACGATGACTGTCGCCTGAACGAAGTCGCCGCCCGCTTGAACCGCACTGAAGCGGCCGCGGCCGGGCTGTTGCGGCGCGGACTGAAGCGGCAATCGCCGCTTCAATGAATGAGCCAGCGCGGGATCATCAGGAGCCGGCGCGAGGCGCCGCGACCGGCTTTTTTGCCGGCATCCATTCTATGAGGAAGGCCAGGACTTTCGCGGGATCGTGATGATCGCCTTCTTCGAGTTCCTCGGTGTCTTTCGTCGTCAACTGTTCGCCGTCCGCATCGAGGACGACCAATAAGGGGAGGCCGTGCTTGTCCGGATTGCCGTAGCGCTTCAGAATATCGGCATTGTGTTTCACGTCGTCGATCATATCGACATCGATCAGGACGACGACGTAGTTGGCCTTGATCGCCTCGGCGATCTCTTCATTTTCCTTGAAACACTTGCTCAGTCGGTGGCGCCATCCGCACGCGTTTGTTCTCGGCCTTGGCCTTTTTCAAAGCCGCGGCAATCTGCTGATTTCCGTCGGCTTCGGTGTCGAAGAGCTTTGGCGACTGCGGCTTAGCGCCATTGTCAGAAGCCGGTAATCGTGGCCGTGGCCACGCCCGCCGCATTGGTTACGGTCACCGCCGCTGACGCTGCTTGTACCCGAAACGAACGTCGCGCCGGCCGGCAATAGGTCGGACACGACGATCAGATTAATTTGCGGGAAAAATGCCGCACGCGTGCTTCGCCCTCCCGCGGCGAACGCGGATGCGGCGCGATTGGGGCGCGGACGCCCCGCCGCCGCAATGCCGAGGAGGTTCCCCGGCGCTCGCGCGGGCGGCGACTGCGCGAAGGGGCGCGGCGTCGGGTCAAGCCGTGCGACCGGCCCTTCCGCTCGCCGGCCGCGGGCCGCCGGGCGGATCAGGCGCCGCGGCCAGCGAGCCGAAATCGGCCAACCCGGCCCGGTCCAAGATGTCTTGGAGGCCGGCCGCGGTCAGCAAACGCCAAGGCTTCGGCTTGGCGATCGAGACGCAGGCCAACATGGGACGCCCGTCCGAGCCCGTGGCATGCACCACGCAATCGTCGACCGCGTCGTAGCTTTCATAGTCCCAATCCACGATCACCGCTGCGACCCGATTTTCGGCCGTTTCGTGTGCAATGTAAATGTTCTGCACGACGCCCCCGTAAACTTCGATCACCATCCGAAGGGCCGCCATCGCATTTGCTCCTGGGAATGATTGTCTTTCAAAACCGGCTCGAGCACGTTCGCACGGCAGGGCCGCCTCAAACTCCGCGAGCCGACGCGCCGCGGCCCGGAAGGCCCCCGCGTCCTATTCGCCGGCGGCCCGGGCGCCGCCTCGCCGGGCGCCGCCGGACGGGCCCTTCCCCCAGCGCCTCGCCCCCTGCGCCGCGGGGGCGATGAGCGCCGGCAAGCGGCTCAACAGGCCGTCACGGCCGCGGGCTCGGCGTGGAACTCGCGCCAGCTTTCGGCAAGTTCCCGCCGCAGCTGCGAGATCCGGCCCTCGGTCAACTGGAATGAACGAGCCGTTTCGCTGGTGGTCGAGCCCGCGGCCAGCGCCGCGGCGATCAGCCGCTTGCGTCGCGGAAGCCGTCGCCACCAGGCCTCGAAATCGAGCCGGCTGGCGGCTAGTTCCGCCGGCGTGCAGCGGCGGTCCTCGACCAGCAGTTCTTTCCAGGTTCCTTCCCGCGCGTCGTGCCGGTGCAGTCGGCCCACGGTGAAGCCCTGCCTGCGCTGAGCGTAGGGGGACAACAACTCATGGCCGTTCAGCGGGCAAGCGACTTGCCGGCCGCTGCAAACCTGACGTACGGCGAAGCGGGCCAAGGGGCTGGCGTAGGCCAGTTCCGTCTTGCCCGAAGCGTCAAGCCGGCGATAGGCGACGAGCGCATTGGCCAGCGCCTCTTGCACCGCCTCCTCGCGGCGTTCGCTCGCGAGACGGCGAAAGGCGAAGCGGACGTGACGGCGGA
Source organism: Pirellulales bacterium (assembly GCA_035606815.1). Taxonomy (GTDB): domain Bacteria; phylum Planctomycetota; class Planctomycetia; order Pirellulales; family JAICIG01; genus JAICIG01. Next base: position 1,336 of record DATNEC010000194.1, on the reverse strand, counting down.
TGTCGGGCAAGAGTGCCAGGAAGCCGGCTTGCCAGCCCGGATGGGGCTTGCAGTCTCGGCCCATCCGAGAGGGCGAGGCAGGGCCTTGCGGAGCGATTGTAACCATGGGCGATCTCCTGGGAAGATGAGACCGCCCCGCCGCGCGGAGCGGTCGTGCGGGAAAACACAACCGCCCGCGCAACGCAGGCAGGCGAACGAGACAAGCGAACCATGCGGGGCCGGCAGGCTGCCGCCGCCGCCTCGAAATTGAAACCGGCCGAAATACGAACTCGCTTCCGACGCGAGGAGCTTGACGCGATCGAAAATCTCGGGTCGTTCATCGTTTCATCGACGGCGGCCAGAGGCGCCGCCGCGGCGCCCTTCCGGAGTGAAACGCGCTTGCGGTGAATAAGAGGCTCCCCAGCTTTCTATGACTCGTTTTGTCAGCGAATTAAGGGGCATTGGGTCATTCATGCTTTGGGGGGCAGGGGACGAAGTCCGGGCGCAAGCGGCGCACGACCGATAAAAGCCAGCCTCGGCGCCTGGCCTCACCGCTCGGATGCAGGCCGTCGCCTTAATCGGCGGGCGGCCGTTCTGTTGCGCCCAGGCATTTTTTCGCCTCCTTCGCTGGTGTGCTGGTTTGGCGCCGATTACGAACCTGCTTCTTCCTGACCATCTTTGGTCTCCTGCCGCCGCTGATGTCGATTCCGAGTTCCGCCCCCCTCGCTGCATGGCCGCCTGCCGGGCCGCATCGGCGATGCGCGCGTATGCCCGTGGCTATACGGGCTGTCCGCCGATTCGGCGCGCCGCATGCGCAGGAGGCTACGAGGCCGATGCAGGGCCTTGGAGTCGCGTGGCGCCGGGCATCGCGGAGCGATAAAGGGATCTTGGACCAAAGCTGCTCGGCGACGCAGGCCCTTCCCGACGCGCAGCGTTCGCCGCAGCCTGAATTGCTTCTGCCGGCGCCCACGTTTATGATCGGCGGGCGGCAGCAAAGAGGATTTCGCCCTGTTGATGCGGTCCGCCTGTCGACCAATCACCGCTCTCAAGGTTCCGTACGAGACCAGCCATGAATCGCTTGGCAATCGCTTCTTGCGATGTTGCATTTTTTCTTCGAACGAGACGTGTCCAGATCGCGCTCGTTTTTCTCGCGTCGTTGAACGCGACGGCGTCATGCCTCGGCATTGAAGCCACAACGAGGCCCAATGTCGTGCTCGTCTACGCCGATGACTTGGGCTATGGCGACCTAGGCTGTTACGGCGCCCAAGGCTATCGCACGCCCAACCTCGATCGGCTCGCCGCCGAGGGCCTGCGGTTCGCCGATTTCTATGTAGCGCAGGCCGTTTGTTCCGCCTCG
>DATNEC010000182.1:0-4738 GCA_035606815.1 Pirellulales bacterium | reverse complement strand
GTCGAATACGGAATCTTTCCGTGATCGTCTTTGCCCGCCAGGATGTAATTGGCAAGATAAGTCAGGGCCGGCTGCGGCCGATCGACCTTGAAGGCTTCGAGCGCAGCGGCCTCGATCGCCGGCTCCAACAGCATGCGGTTGCTCGATAGATTGAAGTAGCCCAGGTCGTTCTCCGTCAGCGAAAGGCCGTAATCGGCCAGCCGCGGTTGCAGCAGTTGCTCGAGCCGTTCTTCGGCGTCGGGGGGAGGCAGCGTCGCGACGTCGTGCCCGGCGACGAGAATGGCATTGACCTTTTCGGGCTGCTCCAGCGCCGTCTGCAATTCTTCCAAGTTCAGATATGCATTCAGCGGCTGCTGTTGATTCGGCCGCAAACCGAACCGGCCTAGCCCTGCGGCCGGGATGATCTCGCGAACGCGCAAACGGCGGTTGGCGATCGCTTCGGTCTTGCGGCCCAGCGGGCTATCGGGCGGAATCTCGCCCGATCGCGGCAGCCGCACGATCAATTCGTCGCCCGCCTTGACGCCGAGTTCTTGCGCCAGCGGCTCGTTGATGACGATTTCTCCCTGGCCCGGCGAGCGCTCGGCGCTGCCGGACCGGTCAAGCTGCCAGAAGCGACTGTCGCACCCCAACAGAGTCACCCCGCTGGCGCGTGCCCCGGACTCGGGCTGGCTGACGCTGCCTTGGAGCAAAACGAGGGGCACGGCGGCGGAAAAGTTGTGGGCGAATTCCGGCTCGGCCGCCAATTCGTAGGCCAGGGCCGCGCTGAAGAAGCGATCGGAAACGAGCGCTTCGTCGATGGTCCCGAGGCGATCGAGCGTCAAATGGCGCAAGCTCTCGCGCACCGAATCGCCGACCAACAGCGCGCCGGTCAGCACGGCCGTCCCCGCCATCACGCCGAGCGCCACCGCGGCATTCATTCGTCGATGATGCCAGAGGCTGGCCAGGATCAAACGCCAGAGGGACATTGGATAGGTTTCAAGTTTCAGGTTTCAAATTTCAGGTTTCAAGTTCCAGGTTTTAGGTTCAGTACGACGTGAAATGTGGAACTTGGAAGTTGAAATTCATCCCGCCTTCAATCGCCCTTCGTCGAGCTCGACCCGGCGGGCGAACCGTGCGGCCAGGTCGAGACTGTGCGTGACGACGATCAACATCGTGCGCTCGAGTCGCTGCAGTTCCAGCAACAGATCCCCGATCGCGCCGGCGGTTTTGCGGTCGAGGTTGCCGGTCGGTTCGTCGGCCAAGAGCAGTGCGGGCCGGCGGATCAAGGCGCGCGCAATCGCGGCCCGCTGACGCTCGCCGCCGGAAAGCTCCGCCGGCCGATGGTCGAGCCGCTGGGCCAGGCCCACGCGGTCGAGCAGCATCTTGGCCCGCTCGAAGTCTTCCGCCGTCGCGCGGCCGCGGGCGATGGTCGGCGTCAACACGTTTTCGAGCACCGAACACTGCGGCAACAGGTGATGCTCTTGAAACACGAAGCCGATCCGCTCGTTGCGAAAGGCGGCCAGCCGCGGCTCGTTCAATTGAAAGGGCTGTTGGCCGTCGAGCGTGACTTGCCCCGAAGTGGGCCGGTCGAGCGTGCCGACGATTTGCAGCAGCGTGCTCTTGCCCGAGCCGCTCGGGCCCAAGATCGCCAGGTTTTCGCCGGCCGACAGCTCGAACGAACAGCCTCGCAACACGACCAGCGGCTCGGCGCGGGTGGGAAACTCTTTGGTGATGTCTTCAACGGTTAAGTCCGGCGGCATTGAATCTTATCTCTAGTTGACGTTCGAAGATGGTGGACCACGGAGGCACGGAGAACAAGAGAAAAGATGAAAGCGGATTAAGACCACAAGAAGTCTCGAATCAAATCAGCCACGCGGTTACGAATAAAAGAATTCCATAACTCCGTGTCTCCGTGGTGGACCGATCATTCTTTTCTACGCCTATTCGCTCGACGCAGGTTCGAGCAGCGCCAGCGCGCCCAAGCCGTAAAAAGTATATTCCACGTCGATTCCTTCGTCCCACGCGCCGCCGCGAAAGCCTCCGCCGGGCTGTTCCATCGAGCGAACATAGCGGCCCGCGGCCGGAATGTCGATCTCGTCCAGCGCGCCCAGGTCGGCCAGCGTCAACGCGGCCGTGAACGTGCTCAGCACGTCGGCCAACGGAATGCGAGTGTTGGCCGTGAAGCCTCCTTCGTCGTTTTGCATGTCGAGCAGAAAATCGCAGGTCGCTTCTCGCGTTTCATCATCGAGCGCGTCCAGAATCTTCAACAAGCCGGCCGCCGCGGCGGTCGGGTTCGTGCCGCTCTTGCGCATCGGGCCGATCTCGACGAAGCCGCCGTCCTCGCGCTGCCGCGAACGGACGAAGGCCGCGAGTCGCTCCGGCCCGGGCGGCGGGCGGTCGATGAGCTGCTGCGCGAGCACGACCAGAAACGTATGGTAGGTGCTGCTCGATTGGCCCTCTTCGGTCTTGGCGTAGCCGCCGTCGGGGCGGCGAAACTGCTCGAACAGCGTCGCCAGGTTGCCGCGCCAAGCGGGCGGCGCTTCGGAGAATAGGTCGATTCCGGCGGCCGAATCGAGCAAGGCGGCGCCATACAGCAGCGAAACGAAGTCGATGATCGGGGCCTGGCCGGTCATGCGGCCCTTCAAGAACGCCGCCGCGCGCTCGGCTGGCTCGCCGTCCAATTCGCCGAGCAACGCCAGACTGCGCAGCGCGAAGCTGGTATAGTACAAGTCGCTGGCCCCTTCGCGCCCCGCGAAGCCGCCATCCTCGCGCTGCGCCGATTTCAGGTAGTCGGCGTGCCGCATGCGCAGCGAATCCGGCAGCCGGCCCACGCCGGCCGCTAGGCGCAATGTCAGATTCTCCAGATAGGCGGGCATGTCGGTAGGTTACAAGGAAGGACCGCGATGGAATAGGGGCTGTCGACGGCGGCTCAACCGGAGAAGTCCTTCCAAGAATCGCCGCCGCCAAGCGAATCGTCTTTGGCGGGATGCGGGGACGGCATCTTAGCGGCTATACTGTCGTCTAATGGCATCCCTAGGGCGGATCATTTGGCGAGCGATTTGGTCGGTCGGTTTGGCCGTCGCGGTGGCCGCTACCCCCATTCCTTTGAATGCCCTGGCGTTCTTGACATGGGCGGCGCTGACGGCGAACTCCCGTTCGGTGGGCGCACAAGTCTGGGTCAAGGCGGTCAGCCGTGCGATTCCCATTGTCGTGATGGGCGTCGTACTCTTGCTGGCGATTCAGGCCCCGAAGACAGTCGACAGAATCATGGATCGCCGAGTCGTTTTGCCCAAAACAAAAGTCCGGCTTGGAGAGTTGCGCGAGTGGACGGAAGGGCCGAGACCTCTGGGACTTCATCTGCCCGTCGGGGTTTCGATGGTCCAGCTTGATACGGATGCGTCACGGGTCGTTGAGTTCCCCGCTCTCGAGTTGTCGCTCCGCCAATTCGTTGCGTCGATCGAGAATCAAACGCCGCTGCGGCATCATTTCCGTAGTTGCGGCAATGGCTACTCGATCCGGGACGGACAGGACTGCAGCTTTGGAATGACGCTTGGATACTAGCCGCATACCGCTTATACGATGTCCCGCGACGATCTCGCTTCGCACTACGGCGTCGCAAGCTTCTCGCGGATCTCCGCGGGAATCGCGATCGAACGCGGCGTGCCATCGGACTCGATCCGACAGCAAACGGCGGTGATCTGGCCGGTGGCGATCTCGCGACCGTCGTGAGTGAAACGAAAGCCGAACGTCGCGCTTTTGTCGCCGAGCCGGTCGATGGTCAACTCGATGTCGAGCAGATCTTCGAACTTGACCGTGCTGCGGTACTGGCAACTGGCGGCCACGCGCGGCCAACTCATCACGCCCTGCGCGTCGCGCATCATTACGCTCAGCCCGCGCGAGCGCAAGAACTCGTGCTCGACTTCTTCCATGAACAGGAAGAACTTGGAGAAGTGGACGATGCCCGCGGCGTCGGTGTGGTGAAACTCGATGCGGCGCGTGCTGCGAAAGAGGGCGGGCATGAAATCGGGCCTCAGGCGGTCGGTTGGGCGGCCAATCGGCCGGCGCCGCTCGGCAATAGTTTTTTGTACAGGGCCAACGTGCTCTCGGCCATCCGGGCGGCGTGGTAACGATCGTGGACCGCCTCTTTGGCCCGACGGCCCAGTTCTTCGGCCCGCGGCGGATCGATGACCAACTGTCGCAATGTCCGGGCCAGCGAGGCCGGATCGCCCGGCTCGCAGAGCAGTCCGCCGCCAGTGTCTTCGATCAGTTCGGGAAAGGCCCCGTGCGCCGGCAGCACGACCGGCACGGCGTTGGCCATCGCTTCGAGAATCGACAGGCCCTTGCTCTCGCGGTACACGGTCGGCACGCTCATCACGTCGAGCGATTGCAAGAACGTCACTTTTTGTTCGCGATCCAGCTCGCCGAGATACTCGAAGTCTTGTTCCAATTTCCACTCGCGGACCTTGGCCAGCACCTCGGCATAATAGCTACGATCACCGGCGCCCAGATAGCCGGCCACGCGCAGCCGCAGCGGCGGCAAGCCAGGTTCGTCCTTCAGCAGCTTGAACGCCTCGACCAACTGGTGCAATCCCTTGTCGTAACAGATGCGGGCCAGGTAGCCGATCATGAAGGGCTCGCCCGGAGAGCTGCCGCGGCGCGTGCCGTGTCCGGCGAGGTTCAGGCCGTGCGGGATCACGTGGACCCGCTCGCGATCGATCGCCAGGTAATCGATCATGTAGTCGGCGAAGTAGCGGTTCAG
>DATNEC010000173.1:0-8198 GCA_035606815.1 Pirellulales bacterium | reverse complement strand
GTACCGCTTGCGCCTTGCGTGAATCGGCGACCAACTCCGGCGGATCGCCCGGACGCCGGGGACCGATTTCGACCGCAATCGCCCGGCCGCTGACGCGGCGGCAGGCCTCGATCACCTCGCGCACGCTGTGGCCGCGGCCGGTCCCTAAATTGAGCTGCAATCCCCGGCCCTCTTGCAGCCGTTCGAGCGCCTTGAGATGGGCGGCGGCGAGGTCGTCGACGTGGATGTAATCGCGGATGCAGGTTCCATCGGGAGTGGGATAATCGTCGCCGAAGATCGTGATTCGCTCGCGCTGCCCGAGCGCCGCCTGCAAGACGATCGGAATCAAGTGCGACTCGGGCGTGTGGTCCTCGCCCAGATCCCCCTCGGGGCTGGCGCCGGCGGCGTTGAAGTAGCGCAGCGCCGCGTAGGCGAACCCGTAGGCCCGTGCGTAGTCGGCCAGCGCGCGCTCGATGACCAGCTTGGCGAACCCGTAGGGATTGATGGGCTGCTGGGGCTCCTCCTCGGTGATCGGAATCCGTTTGGGTTCGCCGTAGGTGGCGGTCGTGCTGGAGAATACGATCTTCAAGACGCCGGCCGCGCGCATCGCTTCGAGCAGCGACAGGCTGGCGACCACGTTGTTCTGATAATACTTGGCCGGGTCCGACATCGACTCGCCGACCAAGGCGAAAGCGGCGAAGTGCATCACCGCCTCGATTTGGCGCTCGCGCAGAGCGGCGGCAATTCGCTGGCGATCGGCCAATTCGCCTTCGATCAACCGCCCGGCCGGAACCGCCAAGCGGTGGCCGAGCGAAAGATTGTCGTAGACCCAGACTTCGTGTCCGGCGCGGGAGAGCAACCGCACGGCGTGGCTGCCGATATAACCGGCGCCGCCGGTGACGAGGATGTTCATGGACTGGCCTTTTCCGCGAGTGTCGTGCCGCCGCCTTTAGTTTACCTCAACTTCGCCGCGAGTTTGGTCGAAATCATCAGGAGTCTGGCCATGCTGAAACGGAAAAAAAACGTCGATATCGAACCGCCGCCCCGCAAGGCCGAGCATCCTTGGGCGACGAGTTTCGCCGACTACCTGCGGAGCGAATGCCACCTTGCCGACAACACGGTGGCCGCCTATCGTCGCGACCTGCGGCGGTTCTACGATTGGCTCGGCGAGCGGCGGATTCCCAAGCTCACCATCCGCGAGCTGGCCGACTATGCCGGCTGGCTGCACGAGCAGAAGTTGGCGCCCGCCAGTCTGGCGCGGCACCTCGTCTCGCTCAAGCTGTTCTTCCGCTATCTGCAGCTTGAGGGCATTCTCGTCGATAATCCGGTCGAATTGCTGGGCAGCCAAAAGCTCTGGCAGCGCGTGCCCGAAGTGCTCTCGCCGCAGGCCGTCGATCAATTGCTCGAAGCGCCGCGGCGCAGCGAGCCGTGCTGGCGGCGCGATCGGGCGATGCTGGAACTGCTCTACGCCACGGGCTGCCGGGCCTCCGAACTATCGCACCTGCAAACGCGCGACGTCCACTTGGACGCCGGCTATTGCCTGTGCCACGGCAAGGGCGACAAGCAGCGGATCGTGCCGCTGGGCAAGCGCGCCGCCGCGGCGATTCAAGATTATCTCGAACACGAACGCCCGCAGTTGGCCGCGCGCAACCCGACGTCTCCCGCATGGCTGCTGCTCTCGCGACGGGGCATGCGATTGCGGCGCGAGCGAGTCTGGGAGCTGATCAAGTATTACGCCAAGCGGGCCGGGGCGCCCGACACGATCAGCCCGCACACGCTACGGCACAGTTTCGCCACCCACGTGCTGGCCGGTGGCGCCGACTTGCGGCAGGTGCAAGAGATGCTCGGCCACGCCAGCATTTCGACGACGCAGATCTACACGCACGTCGACCAGGCCCGGCTCAAGGCGATCCACAAGCAGTTTCACCCTCGGGCTTGAAGCGCCCGGCGGAAGCGTGGCGATTCTTACGGAACCTTGGCTCTCTTCGGCTTCACGGGCGGCTTCTTCCGCTCGGGCTTGACGCGCGGTTGCCGTTTCCCTTTGGCGGCGGGCGCCGGCTCGGCCGCGGGCGGATCTTGGGGTTGTACCGCAGCGGGCGGGGTGTCAGGCTCTTTGACGTCGGCCGCAGCTTGGTCCGCCGCCTGATTGGGCGCACCGGGCGAGCGCGGGTTGTTTGGATTCGCTTGGCGATTTGGATTCCCTTGACGACGCAACCCCAAACCGCCTTCGCCCGCCGCGACGTCCACGCCGGCCTTGCCCGCGCCAACCTTGCCCGCGCCGGGCTTCGCCTCCTGTCCCGGCTTCATCTCGGCCGCCGGATCGGCCGCGGGTTGTTGACCGGCCGGCACGGGGGCGACTTTGAGAACGAGCGGCTGGTCCTCGACGGGTTCCTCATCCGACAACCGCGGCGAAGAGCCGGTATCGACGAGCATGTAACCGGCCCAGAAAAAGGGATTATCGGCCGCGGGCGGCGAGTGTTGGCTGTCGGCCTTGAAACGCGGCTCTGAACCCGGTTCGAGCGGCAACCGCGAGACCAGTTCCACGCTCCGCTGCCAGGCGTTCGACGCCGTCGTCTCGGGCAGTTCCTGGACGAACTCTCGCACCAGATCGTAGCTCGTCCTTCCGCCCAGGCGCCAACGGCTGATCAGCACCGTGCGAGCGCCGGTGGACATCAATCCGCAGGTCGAAAGAAACAGCTCGCGGGCGGCCTCGTCCGGCGAGAGGCCTTTGGCGGCATGCTCGGCCGACGTGCGGAAGCCGGGCAGAATGATTTCATCCGGTCCCCCCCACGGCAAGGGAAACCAACTCGCCAGCGCGCTACCCGGCTTGCCGCGATCGAGCGGCACGGGCGACCAGGCATAAGGATTGGCGTCGGCCGGGGCGACTTCACTGTAAACCACCAGGCGATCGAAGAGCGTCGAGTAAATGGCCGAGGCGGCCGGCAGCCTATCTTGGATTGCTACGGCGCCGGAGGTCGCTCGGCTAAAGTCCTCGAACGCCTCGGCGGCGACTTCCGGGTCGTCGCGCGGATAGAGTCGGCCGAGCACGACAGCCGTATTGCCCTCTCGCCGCCGCCGGTGCGGATCGCCCATCGCCAAGCCCACGGTCGGCGCATAGCGGATGCGGAGCTTGGTAATCAGCGGTTGCGTGCGATCGCCGTCGGGAACTTGCAAGGCCTCGAATGGCACGTACCAGAGCAAGCCGTCGGGCACGATCGCCAGTTCCTCGAAGGCGCCGCCGCCCAAGTCGGCCTTGCTGCCGCCGGTGAGCATGTCGAGGATTTCCTTGGCCGGCGCCTTCCAGCGGTCGTCGGCCAATTCTTCCGCCTTGACTTCTTTGTTTTGCTCGTAGTTCCCCCACCTCTGCAGCATCGACTGCAAGCGGTTGACGAAGGTCTTCGGAGAGCCCTTGATTTGCCAGTAGCCGTACTTCTCCTTGGTCATCAGAAACGCATACGAATTCCGGGCCGTGGAGAAGAAGGCCAGCAGGCCGTGCCCCTTGGGCAGAGCTTCTTGGACCTGCTTGGTGCTGCGCACCGGCGGAAAAACCAAATTGCAAGGCTCGCGCCGCAAGGCCATTTCTCGCAGAATGACTTCTTGCTCGAGGCTCAGCTTGGCCAGCTCTTCGAGCTTGGCGCTCTGCTGCAACGCGGCGTCCTTGTCGGCGGCCACGAGCGGCATTTGCCGCAGTTCGGCCTGCAACTGCTTGGCCTTCTTCGAGCGTTCGTCGTAGCCCACGTACCGCGCCAACAAAGCCCCGCGCTGTTGGACGGTATCTTGATCGAGCAGCGAAGCCGGCCCTTCGAGTACCCAGCGCAAATTGAGCAGCCGGCCGCCAAAGTCCAACGTGCTCAGAAATCGATGGCGCCGCGTCAGATCGGCGATCTCCAAGGCCCGTTCGTGCTCTTTCCGCGTCATCGCCACTTCGAACCAGTGTTCGAAAACCAGCGGGTGCGGCGCGACCAATATCGACAACGATTCGAGCGGATCGGTGGCCCAATCGGCCGGCGTCGGATCGCGCAGCACGTACTCGAACAGATCCATGGCCGTGCGGTCGGTCAATTCCTGGGCCTGCCACATCATGTCAACCAGGCCGATGTGAAACAACCATAGCGAGCCGACGCGCTGATACGTCATCGCCGCGGCCAGCGCCAGGTCGCCGTCGTTCAGGTCCATCATTTCGTAAAAGGCCAGCGCCTTCGCGTAATTCAGCCGCGCGCCGAGCTTGCTCGTAGGGATGTTCGTGCGGGCGGAGACGGTCGTCGCGGTGCCCAAAAAGGCCATCGCCGCCTGCGGCTGGTCGAAGGCGCAACTGTTCTCGGCCGCCATCACCAACAGCGACGTTTGCAACTGGGTCATGCCTTGGGCGGCGGCCCAGGTCGTGGCGGCTGCCAACGGCAGATAGGCGCCCTGGCCGTTCGAGATGATATGCGTGAAAAACCCGTACCGCAGGGCCTCCTCGACCAGGATGATGTCGCCGAAATTACAGGCCGAGGCCGACGCCTCCATGAAGTACGTCTGGGCGGCGGCCAAATTGCCCCCGATGACCGCAAGGCGCCCCAACTCCAGCAGCGCAACGCAGGTTACTTGGTGATCGAACAAGCCGCCGGCGACCAGCCCGGCTTCGAGCGCCTTGGCCGCCTGCTGGGGCTTCTCGGCCGCCGCGTAGGCCAGCCCCAACTCGACATCGACGTAAGCCTCGGACCAGTGGTTCGGCAGAGCCGGCCGCCGCACGAGCGCGTTGAGCACGGATTGGGTCACCGGGTGGCCCTTGCAGGTCGGACCCAGCAGTTCGCGCCAGCGGCGCAGCGCCAGGCACGTGCAGCGCACGATCTCTTGCGGATTGATGGGCACCATCATCGCCATCTGCACGACGCCGCCCTGGGCGATCTGTTGATTGTTGTTGATGCGGCCTTGCATGATCGGCACGCTCGGCGGATATTGCCCGATCCCCGCCCCGCGCTGCGAAATGTACCAGGGACAAATCGGTATCTGGCCGGGATTCGCCGGCCGGATCAGCGGAGAAAACTGCACCGAAGTCATCCAGTCGGAGTGGATCGCGTAGAGGCTGAGCGCGAACTGAAAGTTGGCCAGCGCGGCGGCGTGATTGCCCATCTGATAATTGCACTCGCCCTGCATCGCCTGGTAGCAGATCGAGTCGATCCAGTTTCCGCCGCCGGCCACGACCAGGGGGTTCTTGATCGCCTGCTGCTGCATCAAGGTAAAGCTGGCCAGGGCCGGCAGAAAATTGCCGTCGAAGAGCAGCGGCATCCCATTGAAGTATTGCATGGGCGGAATCGGCTGACCGCCCTGGCCGCGGACGTCAGCGGCCAGGCCCAGCAGCACCAAGACCGCCGCCACTGCGCGGAAGCTCGCGGCTTTTCGTCCGCGAGCGTGCGTTTCGCCTGCCTGGGCGCCGGCAAAACGCCCGTACCACGCGCCCCAGCAGCCTCGGTTCGGGGCGATCCTCGAAATGAACATGGCGCCTTCTCCGGTCACAAGCCTTGGCGCCAATATGCGGCGGCGCCGGGGCGCAGGCTCAGGAATCTGATGCATTGTAGCCGTTCGCCGAGGCGAAATCGCGTGCGAGGACGGTTTTCGCAAGTTTTTTCCGAAACGAGCCAAAGTCCCTGCCCGCGGCCGGACGATAACGAGGCTGTCGATTTTGCCGTCATTAGCGATTGGATGAATTGTCGCAGCCCGGCAAGCCTTAGCCCTTGCCGCCAATTACGGCAGCCACAGATGGAGAACGGCCATGAACAAGTCGAAAAACCGGCGCCGACCCTGGAACCGCCTGCTCGGCGGCTTGGGGGTCTTGGCGACGGCCGGTGCGATGGGTTGCCAATCCGACATCGGCGGCCAAACCTTGCCCAGTCCCTATTGGCAAAGCGACGACGTCCAATACTTCCCGCCCGGTCCCGAGTTCAAGCTCAGCCGCGAGGCGGCGGCCATGAAATCCTTCAAAGACGAGCAGTTGCGAGCTGGCCAGCAGCCCATTCCGGCGGTCCAACTCGGCCCGGGGCCAGGTCCGGGCCCAGGACCAGGGCCGGCGCCCGCTGACGTAATGCCCTAAGTCCGATGCTTGCAAGTCGTTCGCGGCTGGTCGAGCGCGTCACTGCGCCGCGACTTCGCCGCGCTAAGTTTCGCCGAGCGCCGAAGCGGTGGTGAAGACCGCGGCAGAATGCAGCGTGCGGAGAGTTGGTCTCCCGAGCGCCTGCCGTGCATCGCTCTTGGCCCTTGGGGGGACGGCGCCCTTCGCGCCTGGCGCCCGCGGAGTACCCCTAGCGGGTATTTCAGGGGCGCCAGGTCGGCGAGGGGAATTGGGTCAAATCGGAAATCGTAATGCGACGCTTATACACTACGCACTCGACATCCCGAATTCCGCCTTCTTTTTGACTTACTCCAAGGATCTCAACCCATGGGCGACGCCCAATTTCTCGATACCGTCCAACACGCGGCGAATAACGTCTTCATCTGGATCGGGTTTGGCTTGGTGGCGGGCTTATTGGCCAAAGCCATTATGCCGGGCCGAGACCCGGGCGGGCCGATCGCCACGCTTTGCATGGGATGCGGCGGAAGCGTGATCGGCTCGGGGTTGTTGATGTATTTTGGCGCCGGGCGAGTTTCGCCGATCAGCGTGCTCGGCTTCCTCGTGGCCACCGGCGGCGCCTTCGTGCTGTTGTTCTTCTACCGCTTGCTGGCCGGCCGCTTCATTCGCGAAGACGGCGAGGGCTATGGCCCCCAACCCGGCGTGCGTGCCCCGCACTATCGCCGCTCGCGCGGCCGCCGCTCGACGTATTACGACGAGTAGGCCCGCTGGTTGCACGACGTAGGGTAGGCTACAATACCCGCGTCGCATTCGCGCCTCTCGCATCGTAGCTCGCTGAGGGGAACAGAGCATGTCGTCCCCCACAGCGCCCCGTCGGCGACGGCTGCAATTCAGCTTGAGCGGGATTCTGCTGCTGACGGCGCTAGTGGGCGCTTGGCTCGGCCCCCAGGTGAATCGCGCGCGGCGCCAGCGCGAAGTCGTGGCGCTCATCAAGCAGTTTCATGGCGAGTTGGCCTACGACTACGAGCGCGACCGCAACGGCAAGCCGCCGGGGCCGAAATGGCTGCGAGATTGGCTGGGCATGGACTATTTCGTGGACTTGGCCGTGGTTCGCGTGCCGGGCGTGCGACCCGCCGATCCCCGGCTGGCTTCCATCGGCGCCCTGAAGCGGCTTGTGGAGCTCGATCTGCATGATGGCGCCGTAGACGATGAAATCGTGCGCCAGTTCGGCGGGCTGCTGCAACTCCAGAAGCTCGATCTTGGCGGAACACAATTGACCGACGCCGGACTCGCTTCGTTAAGCCGCCTAACCGAATTGCAAGAGCTGAATGTTTCGCGGACTGGCGTCACCGACGCCGGCTTGAAAACGGTCGGCGGCCTGCACCGTCTCGAAGTGTTGGGCCTCGCCGGCAACGCGATCAACGACCATGGCCTGTGCGCATTGGAGCCGCTCAACCATCTGAAGAATCTCGACCTCGCAAACACCCAGGCGAGCGACCAGGGCATTGACCGTCTCAACGCTCTTTCCGAACTCGCGGTCGTTGGCTTGCCCGGCAGCCGCGTCACGGAGGCCGGGCTCAAGCAACTCAAAGCGTTCGGCACGCTCGAGAAGCCGATTCCCCGCGTCGTCGAGATTTTGAAGGTTTTGCTCGATAAAACCGAACTGGAGTTCGATCGGCAGCCGCTCTCGGATGTTTGTGAATATCTGGAGGAGAGGCACAATATACAAGTTTTCCTCGACAGGCGGACCATCGCGGGTCTTGCCAAACGCGACGAACCTGTCATCACCGCCAACGCAAGATGGATTCCGCTGAACGATGCTTTGATTTTGATGTTGGAGCCGCTCGATCTGACCTACACGATCCGGCACGAAGTGCTGTTCATTTCCAAACGGCCTTTGCGAGGGCGAACGCGGATCGCCGAGTCGGCGAACGGCGCCGCCTCCACGCCGAAACTGCGCGAGACGCTCGAACGGCCGGCCGCGCTCGAATTCGTCGACCAGCCACTGGGAGATGTGCTCGTATTCGTGCGGAACGCGCACGACGTGGAAATCCGGCTCGACGAACGGGCTTTGCCGCTCGGCGTCGGCGCCGATGATATCTTGCAACGGCCGGCGACCCTGAACGTCAGAGAAATCTCCTTGCGATCGGCTTTGGAACTGCTATTCGAT
>DATNEC010000160.1:0-10735 GCA_035606815.1 Pirellulales bacterium | reverse complement strand
TCCATCGCGACGTCAAACCGGCGAACGTGCTGGTCGCCGCCGACGGCACACCCAAGCTGGCGGATTTCAACATCAGCTTTTCGTCAAAGGTCGAAGGGGCCACGGCCGCGGCTTATTTCGGCGGCAGCCTGGCCTATATGTCGCCCGAACAACTCGAAGCGTTCAATCCCAGCCACCCGCGCAGCGCCGACGAAATCGACGGCCGCGCCGACATCTACTCGCTGGGCGTCGTGCTGTGGGAGTTGCTGACCGGCGGCCGCCCGTTTCGCGACGAGCAGTTGGGCGCCGCGTGGTCGCGGACTCTGGCCGAGATGACTTCGCGGCGGCGCGCGGGCGTCGGCGGCGAAACGGCGGCCATGCTGCCCGGCGATTTACCGCCCGGATTGAAAGAAGTCTTGCTCAAATGCCTGGCGCCGCACGTCGAAGATCGCTTCTCGACGGCCGGCGAACTGGCGCGGCAGCTCGAACTTTGCTTGCAACCCAGTGTGCAGCGATTGCTGCGCCCGCCGCCGCACGACTGGTCGCTGGCGGCCCGGCGGTTCTGCCTGCCCGCGTTCGTATTGGCCGGCGTGCTGCCCAATCTCGGGGCCAGCGTCATGAACATCGTCTACAACTGGTTCGAGATCATTCGCCGAATCGGTCCCGAAGCCAAGGCGGTGTTTTTCGACCAGGTGATGATCGTCAATCCGATCGCGTATCTGGCGGCGATCGTCCTCCTGCTCAGCCTGGCGGCGCCGATCTTTCGCTGCGTTCGCGCGAGGTGCGCCGGAATCGCCGTTCCGCCCGGCGATCTCCAGCGAGCGCGGCGCCGCTGTCTGAGCTTCGGCGATTGGGTGGCCTGGGTCTCGGCCGCGGAGTGGGCGATTTCGGGCATCGTCTTTCCCGTCTGGCTGCATCTTGGCGATGTTTCGATCGATCGCGGCCACTATCTGCATTTCCTGACTTCGCAAGTCTTGTGCGGGCTGATCGCCGCGGGGCTGAGCTTCTTCGCCGTCTCGTTTCTGTCGGTGCGCGCGTTTTATCCCGTGCTGGTCGATCCCCATGTCCACGATCCCGCGGCGATCGGCGCCTTGCGCGGACTGGCCCAGCGCACCGGGGTCTATTTCGTCATGGCGATCGCGAGCTATTTTCTGGCGACGTTCGCGGTGCTGTGGCTGGCCGACACGGGCCACGACCGGGCGGCGATCGGAGCGTTGGGCGCGGTCGGATTTCCGAGCTTCATCCTGGCCTATTGGCTATCGAGCGCCATCCGCCGCGATCTCGAAACCTTGTCGTTGGTCGTGCAGCCCGGCGCCCCAGGAGCAAGCGACGCCGGCGAATTGGGCGAATCGTCGTGGTCCAGCGGGCGAGTGCGCTGAACTACCTCTCCCTCTGGGAGAGGGCTGGGGTGAGGGTGTGTTGATGAGACGATTCCCCCTCACCCTAACCCTCTTTTGAAAGAGAGAGGGGATTTATCCCGCCTGTTAGCGAGTTCTCGGATAGGCTCCAATAGTATCTCCGGGTTCCGCCAAATTTGCTTGCCGGCGCCCCTCGGCGGTGGTAGCCTCAAGGGCGCTGGGCCGCCTCGATTCGACTTCGCCTTTCCGGCGGCCCCGGCATTCACGTTCGTGAACAGGAACCCAAGAGAAGGAGAAAGGTATGTCCAAGTTGCAGCATTCCGCATGGTTGATTGCGCTGGCGGCTCTCTCGTCGGCGATCGCCCCGCTCCGCGGCGCCGAATCTTCTTTGCCGCCGCCGAATCCCAACGAGGCCAAAATTCTCGCAGCCCTCGATGACAAGACCGAGTTGGAGTTCGTCGACCAGCCGCTGAACGACGTCATCGAATACTTGAAGTCGCGGCATGAGATTGAAATCCAGCTCGACAACAAGGCCCTGGCCGATGCGGGGTTGGGTTCCGATACGCCGGTCACGAAAAACATCAAAGGCATCAGCCTGGAGTCGGCGCTGGATCTGATTCTGGGCGAATTGGATTTGACTTACACCGTTCGCGATGAAGTGCTGCTGATTACCACCAAAACAGCCGCGAAATCGATGCTCTCCGCCAAGATCTATCCCGTAGCCGACCTGGTCGCGACGCCAGTTGGCGATGACTATCAAAACTTGATTGAGATGATTACCTCGAGCGTGGACCCTTCGGCGTGGGACGAAGTGGGCGGCCCGGGGTGCATCACGGAGTTCCGCAACGCCCACGCCCTGGTCATCGATCAGACGTCCACCGTGCATCGCCAGATCGAGCGGTTGCTTGCCGCCGTGCGCGACGCCCGCAGGGCGCAAGCCGCCGAAGAGCCGAAACAAGCCGAAGACGAGGTCAAAGACGATGAAACGCTGTATGTGCAGGTCTACCGCCTGCCGGCCGCATGGATGCACCCGCCGCGAAGAGGAATGGGCGGCGGCGCGGGAAGGGCGCCCAGTTCAGCGCCGCGGCAAGCGCCTGCGACATCCACGGCCCCTGCCAAGGACAAGCCCGGCGACAAACCCGCGCCCAAGAACGTGCATCCGCAAATGGGAATGGGTGGCGGGGGAATGGGCGGCGCCGCATCGTCGTCGCGGAGTGTCTCGATGGCCGACCAATTAGCCGCAGCGATTCCCGGAGTGATTGCGCCGGAAAACTGGGATGTTTCCGGCGGCGCGGGCGCCATTCGCGCGGTTGGCGACACGCTCATTGTCCGCCAGACGCGCCCCGTGCATCGCGAGATTCGACAGTTGCTCGAACAGTTGCAGTGAATCAGGCAATAAGGCGAGCCGGAGGCGTCAGCCTCCGGGTTGGTCTGGGGCGCTCAATCGCATGGGCGCCTGTGGCGGTTGCGATCGGCGAGAGGGCCCGCGGCGATGCGCCGCACACCTGGAGGCTCACGCCTCCGGCTCGCCTGCTCGCGGACTGCCGGCTTGTCAGTTTGTTATAGCCAGCGGCGCATCGACCAGGCCATCCGATCGAGCAATCGCTGCCACCAGCGGCGGCGAAGCGAGTCGGCGGGGGTCACGCGGCGGCTGTTGCGCAGCTCGTAGCGGGCGATGCGGTTCATGGCCTCGCCCATCGCCCGCGAATGAATCACCGCCACGAATTCCAAGTTGATGCGCAGGCTGCGCGGATCGAGGTTGCACGAGCCGATCACGCTCCAGACGTTGTCGACGATCATCACCTTGCTATGCAGCATCTGGTCGCGGCGCTCGTAGAGCCGAATGCCCCGCTTGAGCAGCCTGGCGTAGAGATGCCGCGCGGCCCACTGCACGGCGGGCACGTCGCTCGTCTCGGGGATGACGACGCGCACCTTGACCCCGCGCTTGGCGGCCCGCAGCAGTTCGCGCAGCACTCGCCCGTCGGGAATGAAATAGGCCATCGACAGCGTGATCGATCGCCGCGCCCCACGAATCAGCGGCGCCAGCACGCGCGTCGGCTGGTGGTATTTGAACCAGGGTCGGCAATCGAAAAAATCGATCCGCTCGCCGCCGTCGGCGAGCATCTCGCGGATCGGCCAGCGCGGGCGCCGCCCGGGGCGTCGCCGATGGACGCGCAGCCAGAGCCGCTTGAACGCGGCGGCGACCTCGGCTTGTTGCGGCCCGCTGAGCCGGACATGCACGTCGCGCCACCCGGCCGAAGCCGGCAGGCTGCGGGCGTGCGCTTCTTCGACCGAGCGAATGCCGCTTTGGTCGACGATGTTCATGCCGCCGAAGTAGGCGATTTCGTCGTCGACGACCAGCAGCTTGCGATGGTCGCGGCGATTGAACACGCGCAACGAGCGAAACTGCCAAAGCGATTCCCACAACGTATGAAAGGCATGCACCTGCACGCCGGCCGCGGCCAGGTCGCGAAAAAAGGCGGCGGGGGTGCTCGTGCTGCCGACGGCGTCGTAGATCACCCGGCAATCGACGCCGGCCGCGGCGCGGTCCTTCAGCGCCGCGGCCACGGCCCGCCCCGCGGCGTCGGCCGCGAAGATATAACTCTCCAGCCAGACTCGCCGCTCGGCCTGGCGGATGTCTTCGACCATGGCCTTGATGAGCGGCGGCGAAGACTCGAAAATCACTAACTCTTGGCCGGCCACGCGCAATCCCGCCAGCTCGCCCTCGCGGTGGGCCGAGGCCGGCATGGCGGATTGGCTGGATTCGAGTTGGCTCATGCATTCTCCGGCGGCGGACGGCATTCGCTCTTTCCGCGGCGGGCCGTCTCGCTGCTTTATCTTACCCCGCGAAGCAACCAAGAATTCCGCCGGGGGAGCGAATGGCTTGCGGCGAGGAGCGTGCAGGGCGGGCTAGGGCGAGAAAACTACGACCTTTTCGCTGAAACCCTTTCACTGAAACTTTTTTTCCCCGGCGGGGGTATACGCCAAGACCCGGACCCCATGCTCCCCATGCTCCAAGGATTCCCTGAAATAGTCGCTTTTCGCTCCGCGAAAAGACGTCTTTAGCTGCGGCCGAAGGCCGCAGTGGGTGATTCGCGGTGCTCTTGAATCGATCATAAAACCCTTGTGAAGGAGTCGGCCATGCATCGGCCTCTGAGAAAAACGACTTGGTTGTTGGCGCTGTTGGCGATGGCCCTGGCGGCGCGGGAATCGCTCGCGGCGGAGCCTTTGGAGGCGTTTCCCGAGCAGGCGGCGGCCGTCGTGCGGTTCGCTTCGCTCGACAAGTTCGCCGGCGGCTTCAAGGAAATGGCGGCGGGCCTGGGGCCGCTGGGATTGATCGCCGGGCCGGGCCTGGAAAACGGCCTGAACCAGATGTTCGAAATCGCGGGCAATGGCCAAGCCCTCGACCGCACCGCCCCGGCGTATGTCGCCATCTTTCCGCTCGAGAACCAGGGCAACCCGGTCGCCTGGCTGGTTCGCACGGCCGACGAAGCCAAACTCCGCAAAGCGGTGCTGAAGGCGGGCGCCGAGGAAACGCTGGCGGCGGAAAAGAGCGACGACGGGTTCGAGAAAATCTCCAAGGATGGCCGCGATGGATACTTCGGCCGTCACGGCGATTGGACGCTCTACACGCTCAACGAAAACGTGGCGAAACTGCTCGCCTCGGGACGCGGCCAGGCCAAGTCGTTCGCCGCCCTCGTCGAGCCCCGCGCGAAAGAAATGCTCGAAGCGGGCGACGGCGCGATCTTCGTCAACGCCGCCATGCTCACCGAGAAATACGGCGAAAAGCTGACGGAAGCGCGCGATCGGGCCATGCGGCAGATCGACTCGCTGCCCGACGAGGCCCTGGGCGGCGGGGGCACGGGCAGCGCCAATCCCAAAGCGGTCAAGAAGATGTATGGCGACCTGGCCGGCCTGGCGTTCGACGTGCTCGGCGACATGCGCTGGTTTGCCGGGCGGGCCAACTTCACGGCGGCCGGCGTCGGTCTTTCCGGTTTGTTGGCGGTCAAGCAGGACAGCGGGGCCGATAAGTTTCTGGCGGCCAACCCGCCCGCGGTCTTGGAAAACCTGGGTCTGCTCCCCTCCGGCGCCATGGCCTACTACGGCTATCAGGCCAACTACAAAAAACTGCTGGCCTGGAGCAGCGATTTCGCCCAACTCGCCTACGGCGGCGATTCTTCGAACGTGCAGAAGACCAAAGCGGCGGCCGAACTGATGCTTCAAGCCGGTTTGGGCCCGAAAGTGGGCAGCCTGTCGTTCGCCGCAGGCAAAGGCATGGTCATGACGTCGCTGCAGCAGGCCGAAGATCCCGAAAAGCTGGGCGCCGCCGTCGGGCAATCCCAGTCGGCGGTCGAAGCCAAAACCCCGACTTACAGCCAGACGGTCGAATATCAGCCGAACGCCGAGACGTATCAGGGCAAGCCGGTCGGCCTGTTGACGACCCGCTTCGAGTTCCTGAACGTCAACGACGAGGGTCAGAAGATCGGCCAGAAGATCATGGAAAAAATGTTCGGCGGGTCGCAAATGCAAACCCGCTTGACCAGCGTCGAGGGCCTCTCCGTGCAGGCGATGGGCAACGATCCGAAGTATTTGCACCAAGCCATCGATGGGCTTAGCTCGGGTGAAGGGGTGTTGGGATTGGACGAGGCCTTCGCCAAAACGCGCGATCAATTGGGCGAGCAAGCCAATCTGGTCGTGCTCTTGAACGTGCCGCGATTGGTCGTGGACGCGGTCGGGCTGGTGCGCGACGTGCCGCCGTTCGACATGCTGTTGGCCCGCGCGCCGTTCAACTTTGGCGCCCAGCCGGCGGTTTCCTACGCTGGTTTGTCGCTCGCCACCGAAGCTCAGGCCGTTCGGCTGCGCCTCTTCGTGCCCGTCGAGCAGCCCAAGGGCGTGCTGCAGATTTTCGGGCAGTGAGCGGCGCTTCCATGATTCGTGAGCTCGATGTTGGGCAATCGGCTCTGTTGACCGATATCGCCATGTGCATCAACTACTACCGGCTGTTTTCGCCGGGTTTGTACTGTTGCATCCACGCGACGGTCCAATTGGATGACGAGACGCGATTCTGTCCGGGCATCGTGGTGCAGGTCAACCACGGTCAATTCAAGCAATGCGACCCCGGCCCGTCGTACGACTGTTTCAAAGGACCGCCCAATTTCGTACTCGACGTCTTCCCCGGAGACGACCTTCTCGACTACGAATATAGGCGCGATTGCTTTGAGCGCAATCATGTGATCGAGTACGTCGCCGTGCGGCACGCGGAACCGGTTGAGTGGATCTGGAATCGTCTGATTGACGGCAAGTTTTCGGTGATCGAAACCGGCGAGAACGAGCTTATCATGAGCACGGCGCTGCCCGGGCTATGGATTCCTTCGAACGCCCTGAAGCACCGCGACTGGTGGGCCGTGATGGGAGCGATCGCACGGGGCGTGAGCAGGATCGGGCACCATGACTTCATGAACGCCATCTGGAAAGCCGGCAAGAGCCAGGCATACCTAGGCGTGGCGTTTGACCGGATGCGCCATGCGTGAAGAAAAAGAAACCGCGGATCGGCCGGCTGCCTATTCGGACGCGGTCTTCGCGGTGATCGTGACCGTGATGGTATTGGAACTCGGTGTCGCTCCTGGCGTTTGCGACGGCATGGATTGCGCGAACTCGGCTCGCGTCGTCCCCCGTAGCGTTTTACGCCGGGCTGTTCGTTTGCATCGACATCGCCTACAACGTCTTCGAGCGCGAAGTATTGGCCCGTGCGGACGCCACGCTCGTGTCCGAGCCTGCGCGGCGCATGGCGAGGCGCCGGTCACTCGTCGTCCTCGCGATATTCACGGTCGCCATGCTGGTTGCGTTCGCCGCGCCTCGCCTCGCCTTCGGGCTGATATGCGGCGCCTTGATCCTCCACTTGCGGCCCGAGGCCCTCGGCAATCGACCCTAGTTTTTGCTCATCGCATATCGAGCGGTCGCAGCGGAGCAGTGCGCTGCCGCCGTTCGCAGCAGCGCATGGTTAACTGGCCGACGGAGGCTTCCTACATCGTTTCAGCTAGGCGTCGGCCGGGCCTCGCTCGGGGCGAAACGATGCCCCTCGTTGGTAATAGGATCGCACAACCACACGCGGCCGCAAGAGAGACACCGGAACATGGCGATGAATCCGTCATTGAACTCGCGGCTGACGATATCCTCTACGACGACCCGGTCGCATTCGTCCGTTGGGTAATCCATGCCGAAGTGGGCGGCGAGCCAGCCCGCGCGGGCGACGCCGCTATCGGCCGCAAAGAACGCCGCGACCGACGCCACAACGCGGGATTCGGCTGCGATGAAGGCGGGCAGAGGATAAGCGACACAACTGGCATCGGGCGCCTCGTCATCGTTTACGACGCCACACACGCAATGGAAAATCGACATTGCAAGACGCCTCTCAACGACCTAAGCACAGCGACCGGTCCACGAGGGCGTTCGATTGCAACCTGACGCAGTCGCCGAGTTCGCTGCATCACTTGGTTAGGCCGCATCGTCCTCACGATAAATCCGCGTATAGTCTCCATACTCTGTACCTTTTAGGTCGGCCTCGATGACGCGCTTGGCTATGTCAAAATCCGCCACGTAGCAACAAACCTCCATCGTGCCCGAACCTATGCTGCCACCATCACATGCTCCTAATCCTGTCCAACCCAGCGTCTCGCCCATGCGATCTTCGAGCGCATGGCGCTTAGCCAAATCCTGCGGCGTGCCGAATCCTTCGATAGCATACTCAACGAGCAAAATGGCGTGATCGTGAATGCCAATGGGTGCGAAGCCCTGCTCGGCGGCCCGTTGCAAGACACGGAGGATGGCGTCCTGCTCGTCTTCGCCCTTGGCGAATCCGTGCTCTCGACTGTTGCCCCGCTCGCCGGCCACTCCCCAGTGCTCCATGACTGTGCCATCATTACACCACGCTTCGTGGTATCGAAGCGTGCCGCCTGTTCGCTTGTAGAGTTTCAACATAGCAAGTGTGTTGCGCGCAGGCAGCCGATTGTTGTAACTCGAATTATAACCACCGGTTGCTCGCTTGCCACTCTCTGTGGCGCGTGATTGGCCGTTTGTGGGTGGCGCTCGTCAGCCCGAGAACCCAATCCGCCCGCAGCGCCGCGGGCACTGCGCCCGCCTCGGTTTAGAACATGGATGTCAGCGCGTTCACCCTTATGTCAGCAGGATCCTGCGCAACCCTGCCCGGCCCGCTACGGGCCTTTCACCACTTTCAAGGCAAACCGCAAGGTGGGCAGTTCAATGACGTGCTCGCCGATTTTGGTCTTGGCCTTGATCTGGATGATGCGGCGGATCGGGCTGGCCGTCGCGCCGTCGCCGGCGGCAATCGCGAATGCGAAGCGCTCGGCGTCGGCCGGGATCGCCGTTTCCGACGCGGTCAGCCCGCGAGGAAGCTGCGAAAGCGTCAGCTCGATCGGCACGACCAGCGAGGCGTAGCGGTGCAATTGCAATTCCACCTTCGCCGAGCCGCCCAGCGGAACGTCGAGCTGCTGGGCCGCCAGCTCCAATGCCACCGGCGGAAACGCCTCGAATTCCAACGGGAACTCGGCCTTGATCGGCTCCTTGCGGTCGGCGACGGTCAGCGTTCCTGAAACCAGCAGCAGGTGTTTGCCGGGCGCCAGATCGGGACCGGCGGCAAGCTGCACCTGGGCTTCATTGCGATCGGCCGCGATGGTCGCAGGTCCGGCGGTCAGGCCAGTCGGCAAATTGAGCAATTCGACCGCGACGTCGCCCGCGTAGCCCTCGCGGCGCCGGATGGTCAACCGCAGCGGTACGCTGCCGCCCGGCGTCAAGGCCGAGGCCAACGCGCCGCGGATCGCCAACTCGGCGCCCTGCTGGCTGATGCCTAGCGCTACCGCCGGCGTTTCGTAAACCGCGGCGCCCCCGATGGGCAACGCCGAGCAGACGACCGGATGCTGCGCGAGCCGGGCCAGGCTGACGGCCGGGCCTTGCGTCCCGGGTTGCGCCGCGGCTTGCACCGGGCCTTCGATTTGCCCGCGGCCGACGACGCGCAGCCAGGCGGCCGAACTGGGCACGTCGAAATCGGCGATCAGGTTCAAGGTCGTGTCGTTCTGGCCGGCGGCGATCGTCGCGGGGCTGGCCTGCACGCCCTCCGGTAACCCCTCGACGGAGAGAGCAATCGGCCCGTTGTAGCCATTGCGAAAGGCCCGGACCAGCAACGTGCCCGTGCCTCCGCGGTCCATGCTCAGCGAGCCGACGCCTGCGCCGGAAAAGTCGTTCAGCACCTGCGCCTGCTGCTGCACGGCCTTCGGATCTCGCGGATTGGAAGGCAAACCGGGCTGCACGATCAGATCGAAATCGGCGACCGCCGGAGAAAGCTCCAAGCGATAAGCGTATTGCTCGCCGCCCAGGCCGTAGCGGTCTTCGATCGAAAGCACGTAATCGCCTTCGCCCGGCGAGGCGAAATCGACCTGCACGTCGTCGAGCCAGGCGGGCGCATTCAATGGACGCACCACCGGGGCCTCTCGCGGGACCGGCGGCCGGTCGTCGGCCGACAGCAATTCCTTGCCAGTCGCATCGTTGATGGTAATGACCGAGTCGAGCAGGCTGCCCAACTGTTGGGCCAGCACGCGGACCGTGAATTTCTCGCCTTGCTTGGCGTGGAAGCGAATGCAATCGCGGTCGCCCGGCGTTTCGATGCAGCCATTGAGCGTGACCGGCGACGCGAGTTGCTGCGCCTGCGACGGCTCGCCGTTGGGTTCTTGCTCGAAGGCTTCCGGATGCTCGCCGACGGCGAACATCGCGGGCGCCAACAGGCGATCGCCCTCGAAGGGAATCTCCAATTGCCGGCGCTGCCAAGGCGCGTCGCCGGTCAAATCGACCTCATGGACGACCGTTTGCGGCAGGCTGCCGCCCGAAAAGGCGACGTTCGTCTTCGTGCCGCGCTGGCCGCCGAGCGGAAACATTCGCGTGGCGAACGGGATTTTGCCGATCCGCAGGCGATACACGCTCGCCTCGGAGCCTTGGTAAGTCCGGTCGTGAACCCGCGCCAAATAAGCGCCGGCGGCTGGAAACGTATAGAGCACCCGGGCTTCCTGGTCGATGCCGCGGGGCGCGGCGGTGCGGCGCAATTCTCGCCCCGCCGCGTCATAGAGCGTCAAGACCGGGCTGAGCGAAGACCCCAGCCGCCGGGCCTCGACGTCAAACACCCATTGGTCGCCTGCCGCCGCCTCGAAGCGATAGTAGTCGAGGTCGGTCGGCCCCAGCGCCGCGCTGACCCCGCCGGGGATTGAAACCGCCGTCGCCGCGGCCGGCAGGTTGTTGGGTTCTTGCTCCACGGCCTGCGGCCAAGGGTCGATGGCCATTAGTTTGGGGTTCGACAAGCCGGCCTTGCAAAGCAGATGGAGGGCAAACACCCC
>DATNEC010000158.1:0-7023 GCA_035606815.1 Pirellulales bacterium | reverse complement strand
GAGGCGGCGGACATGGGGGTGGCGGTGGCTTTCATGGCGGCGGAGGAGCGTTTCACGGCGGCGGAGGCCGGGTCTCATCAGGGTTCCGCGGCGCCGGCGGCTTCGGAGGGAGTTCGTTCGTCAACCGACACGGCTTTTATGGGGGCGGCGGAAACCGGGGATTTTACGGCAATAACTTCGCCGGCGGACGAGGAATCCTCGGCGGCAACGGCGGCTTGGGGTATGGCGGACTCGGCTATGGCGGCCTTGGTTCCGCAGGTTTCGGATACGGCGGACTCGGATACGGAGGAGCCGGTCTTCTCCCGCTTCTAGGCTATGGCCTGGGCGGATTTGGCGGCGGCCTGGGAGGACTCGGTGGATTTGGCGGCGGCCTAGGAGGATTCGGCGGCGGGTATGGCGGATACGGCGGGTATGGCGGATACGGCGGCGGGTATGGGGGCTATGGCGGCGGGTATGGGGGCCAGGGTTACGTGAATCAGGCTCCCGCAGCGGCGCCGCAAGACCAACCCGGCGCCACTGATTATGCCGCCTTAGGAGATCAAGACTTCAAAGCCGGCCGATACGGCGACGCGATCAAAGATTGGCAGCACGCGTTGGTGGACGATCCGCAAAACGCCGGGCTGGTGATGCTGATGGGTCAGGCGTTGTTTGCGACCGGCCGCTACGAAGAAGCCGCAGGCGCCACCGAACTGGCGATGCAGCGTCTTCCCAAAGAGCAGTGGGGCATGGTCGTGAAGAACTATCGGGAGCTCTACCCGCCCAATCGAGACTACAATGTTCAATTGCAGGCGCTGGAAACAGCGGTCAAAACTCACGATTCGCCGGCCGCCCGATTCCTGTTGGGATTCCATTATGGATTCCTGGGCTATCCGAAAGAATCCGTTCGCGAATTGGACAAGACCCTGGCCTTGAATCCCAAGGACCGAATGGCTGAGGAGCTCAAGGACGTAATGGCGGCGAAGCTCAACCCCGAAAGCGCACCGGTGGCGACGCTGCCCGACAAGACGCCGCCGAAATAACGAACCTGGCAATTCAAACGGCGGGACCAGCAAATGCCGCGCCGCAACCTTACAGCGGGCGGCGCGGCAAGCGGCGAGGATAAGGCAACGGCTCGACGGGGGGCAGCGGATCGCCGCTCTCGGCCCAGTGCTCGCGGTCTTCCGGCGAGGCGTAGTAACGCAGCCAAACTTCCGGGTCGCCCCCGGCATCGGCGCAGTCCCAGTGCAAGTAATGCTCCGAGGCGTCGATCTTCTTTTCCGGAGTCGGCAGGATGTCGCGATAGACCAGACAATATAATTGCCGGTCGGAGAGGTGGTCGGTGAAGTCGAGCACGATCCGCTTGTCGAACAGCTTTTGGATCGTCTCCCAGAGCGTTTCATGCAGCGACAGATCGTCGAGCGAGTCGGGGTGCGGCAAGCGCAGCTCGGGCTCGAACCACTGCGAAATCGGCACCACCGGGGCGCGCTCCCAAGCCAACATGCTGGCCAGGTATTCGTTTTCCAGCGGGGTCGGCAATTCCTGGATATTGAGCCGCATGATCGACTCGTCGAAGAACGGCTCCAGCTCGTCGCGCAATTGGGCGTTGCGCAGCAGATGCTCGACCTCTTCGGGTCGGCCGAGATTGAAGTCAGGCATGGCGCGGAACCTTTTTCGCGGCGCGTCTCACGGCGGCCAATCACAAGCGAAATCAATTGCTCTCAAGTTTCGACTCTAACAGGAATCGCGCCGCGCACAAGACGCAACGCGGCACGCTCTGGAAGGAATCTTGCCGGGTTCGCGAGCGACGCATCGCGCAATCGATAAGGACGCGAATCTCTCGCCGTTAAAATCGGAATAGCCGAAAAAAGCCCCGCAACTCGCAGCCTCGCCGCCGCCAAAGACCCGCGACGATGAAACACGCGGCCGGCGCATCAACCTTGCGGCTGCCGGCTTTCCAATTGTTGAATCTTTTCGACGCGGCGCGCGTGGCGGCCCCCCTCGAACTCCGTGGTCAGCCAGATCTCGACCATCCGATCGATCAGTTTCTCGCCGAGCATGTCGGCCGACAGGCAGAGCACGTTCAAGTCGTTGTGCCGGCGGCTCATCTCGGCCGAGAGATCATCGTGGCACGGCGCGGCGCGCACTCCCGGAAACTTATTGGCGGCGATCGACATGCCGATGCCGGTGCCGCAGATCAAGATGCCCCGATCGACTTCGCGCCGGCTGACCTGCTGGCCGACGACGCTGGCGATGTCGGGATAGTCGCAGCTTTCGGGACCATTCGCGCCGTCGTCGAGCACCTCGTGGCCGAGGCGCTTGAGAAGTTCGATCAGCTTTTGCTTGACGGCAAAGCCGCGGTGGTCGCTGCCGATTGCGATGCGCATTTGTCTGGCTTCCTTTCGCCCCGCCCGCCGCGCGGGCCGACGGCGCTTAAAGTTCGAGTCCGGCCACCCACTGTTCGATTTCCGGTTTCATCTGGGCGACGCAGCGTTGGTATTGTTCCAGAGGCCCGCCCACCGGGTCGGGCACGTCGGCGCCGTCGATCGACAGCAGCTTCACGCGCGGCGCCGCGTCGGGCCATTCGGCGAGAATCGCCTTCCGGTGCGAACGGGTCATCGCCAAAATCAGATCGGCATGCCGCACGAGTTGTTCGGTCAAGGGCTGGCTTTCGTGGGCCGAAAGATCGATGCCGTCGGCCTTAAGCACCTCGATCGCCTCCGCGGCGGCCCGGCCGCCGAGCATCGCGGCGATGCCCGCCGACATGATCACGACGCCCCGGTCTTCCAACTCGCCCGGTTTGCAGCGGAGCCGCTTCGCCAGCAAATGGCGAAACAGGCCTTCGGCCATCGGACTGCGGCAGGTGTTGCCCGTGCAGACGAATAGCACGATCAGACTGGCAAGCCGCTTCAACGTCTGCTCCGATACGACCCCCACTTCCAGCACGTCGAAATCGCGATGCTGGACGCGGACCACGCTCGAAGGCTGGCCGAACCGGCTGCGGCCGTCGTCCAGCACCAACTGCACGTCGTCGTTCAGCCGCTCGATGACCTGCTGGGCCGTCACGGCGTCGGCTTGGCCCTCGCGCCGGGCCGAGGCGAGCACGACCGGACCGGCCAGCAATCGCAGCACTTCCAAGATCGCCTGGTGGGCCGGCACTCGCAGACCCACGGCCCCGTCGGGCGCCAAGGCTTGCTGCACCGCCGGGCAAAGCTGGCGCAGCAAGCTATCGGGATGGCTGTCCTCAAGCACCAAAGTGACCGGACCCGGCCAACACCGGCGAGCCAGCCGGGCGCCAAGCGGGCTCATGGCCGGCACATAGTCGAGCGCTTCGTCAGCGCTCTTCACGGCGAGCGTTAGCCCTTGCTTTCCGCCCGTCAGGCCCAACCTCACCAAACGGCCGACCGCCGATTCGCTCAGCGCGCTGGCCGCCAGCCCATACACGGTCTCGGTCGGAAAGGCCACCACCTTTCCTTCAGCCAAAGCCTGCACTGCACGGTGAACGACATCGCGAGAGTCTTCCGCGGCGCGCAGATCGATAACGACGGGTGGCATGGGAAAACGCTTGGTGCTGACATCGCGACCACTGGACCTAACAACTTACTATACCGGCTGTTGCGCGGGATGGTCAAGGGCCGGCTTGAGAGGGTAGTGGGCTACGGTTGAGTTGGCGCGCAGTGGAGCCGGGCCTGCTATCGGCCAAGTGCTTTGACTCGATCAATTCCATTTTTATGGCCTCGAAAACCAGAGCCCATCCAGCCAGCCAAGTGGCGCTTTGGTGGATATCGCATATGTCTCGCCTGGATTTCCGTAAGTCAGCGATCATCTTGGTAGGAATTCCACGCAGGCAGAACTTCCCAGCCCAAGAATGCCGCCACGACCGGCGTCAGCCAGAGCGGGGTTCGGATGGTGAACTGAGGGCGCGGCATTCGAGCCTACCGTCTCTTGGTTCTGACCTTTGCAGTCGTACCGCGCGCCACCATCTTTTTGACCCATCCCGCCGTGATGCTTGATAGTGAGTCCGGCGCGACCCAAATCACATTTGAGCGGTACTTGCCCATCCTATCGCGAAGGCGGAACGCGAGCGTATGGTCGCGTGGAGCGCGATGTCCTCCGAAGTTTCCGTGGCTATCCCATACGACGTCGTACTCCGGGTAGGCTTCTTGGATCACTTGGGTCGCATGAGCCATCTCGTCCTTTGTTGCTTTTCGGTTGGCGTGGCTCCCCTTCATCTGATTCTCCACTAGCAGCATCTTCAAGCTGAACTGAAATCGGCGCGGCATGGGGAACATTGTAGTGGAACAAAGGCCGTCTCTAAAAAGCGGAAAAAACGCGATTGGCATGGCTTCTGTGGTGCTCAGTGGTTTTGCTGCCAGCCGCAGACAGGACAACCGGGCGTCAGCGACCATAGTCGGGACGATTGTCCGCTTTCACGCGGGGAGGCCGCGGCACGCCGGCCGCCTGCATGACCCGTTCGAAGGCGGCGATCGTCTCCGGCGAGGGCCTGAAATTTCCGGGACGATGTCCCTCGGCAATCATCAGCGGCGTCCAATTCCATTTGTTCTTGCGGTTCCACACGTTGATGTCGGCATGGCGGTCGGCCAGCAACTCGACGAGCTTGGGAAGACTCTGGTATGCAGCGCCATGCATGGCGGTCTCGCCGTTGTCGTCCACGGCGCTGACGTCGGCGCCGAGTTCCAACAGCAGTTCCACGGCTTCGATGGCCTCTTCTTCCGTCGCCGCGGCCTCGTCTCCGTCGCCGAGCGCCCCAACTCCGGCTGCCGCCAAGAGCGGGGTGCTGTGGTCGGCATTCGTCAGGTTGGGGTCGGCTTTTAAGTCCAGCAAGAGCCGCATCAGGGGGACATCCCCGGTCCGCGCCGCCAATAGGAAGGGCGTCGACCCGGTGGTCGTGAATCGGCCTCGTCCGGATTCGCCTTTTTTCAACCGTAGATTGACTTCGGCCCCGTGCTCCGCCAATTCCCGCACGATGTCCAGGCTGGTCAGATCTCCCGAGCCGATCGGAGAGGGATCGCCATCGCCGCGAATCGGTTTGCGGACCCAAGTCATCGCGTGCAGCGCCGCGTAACCAGCGGACTGGTCGTTCGGATCGGCGCCCGCCTTCAGCAACGCCGTGGCGAGTTCGAAGTGCCCGTTCTCGACGGCCAGAATCAGCGGACTCATGGCCTTGCCTCCGCGCTCCGGCCGCATGAAGTCGTTCACCTTGACGCCGGCCTTGAGCAGCCGGAACACGACCTCCGAGCGTCCTTCGCGAACGGCGAAGAACAAGGGCGTAAACCCCGAGGGCAGCGGAGTTTGAAAATCCGCCGCGGCTTCGAGGAGGGCGTCGACGACTTCGGCGTGGCCCTCGGCCGCCGCCCACATCAGCGCGGTTTGTCGCTTGTGTTCGCGGGCGTCGACGTCGGCGCCTCGCGCGAGCAGCGTCTTGACTGGTCCCAGGCGCCCGGTGCGAGACGCCGTCATCAGCACCGTTTCTCCGCCGGCCAGCACGGTATTCGCGTCGGCGCCGGCATCGAGGAGCAGCTCGACGATTCGGGCGTTTCCGTTGGTGCAGGCCAGCGAGAGAGGCGTCACGCCATAACGGTTCGCCGCCTTGGCGTCGGCGCCTGCGGCGAGCAACTGTTTCACCAGTTCCGTGTCGTCATGGTAGGTCGCCCAATGCAGCGCGGTCATGCCATCGACCTGCGGCGCGTTCACGTCGGCGCGCCGTTCGAGCAGCACTTGAAGCGCCACTGCATTGTTCGTCTCGGCTGCGTCGGCCAGGGGCGCCTCGGCGGCGCGGGTCGAACGGGCGAGGAGCATCAAGCAGATCCCGCCGCAAACTGCGAATCTTACTGCATTCATGGCGAATTGTTCCGTGGCGCTCACATCGAAAGCGGCTCGAAAAGCGCGTCGAGCTTGCCGTTGCTGTCGGCGAACGAGTCGAGCCGCACGCCGACTTTGTCGAGCAGCGTCAAGTGCAAATTGGCCAGCGGCGTCGCTTCCTTGTGCCGGATATGGCGGCCGCCTTGCATGTTTCCGGCGGCGCCTCCCCCGACGATGATCGGAAGGTTGACATGGTCGTGAATGTTGGGATTTCCCATGCCGCTGCCATACAAGTAGAGCGAGTGGTCGAGCAGCGAACCGTCGCCTTCGCGAGCGGACTCGAGCTTCTCGAGAAACTCCGCGAACAGCGAGACGTGGAAGCGATTGATCTTGGCCACTTTCGCGATCTTGTCGGGATCGTTGCCGTGGTGGGTCAGCGGGTGATGCGGCTCGGACACGCCAATCTCCGTGTAGCTCCGCGTGCTGGTTTCTCTCGCCAGTTGAAACGTAATCACGCGCGTCATATCCCCTTGCAGGGCCAGCAACTGCAAATCGAACATCAAGCGGGCATGATCGGCGTAGGATGCCGGAACGCCGGCGGGACGATCGCGATCAGGCAGCGTATTTTCGCCCGCGGCCGCTTCGGCCCGCTGGATTCGCCGTTCAACGTCGCGAACCGATTCCAGATATTGGTCGACTCGCTGGCGATCGCCCGGCCCGAGCGTCTTCTGCAGCCGAAGCAGTTCATCGGCCACGGAGTCGAGCAGGCTCGCCCGCTTCTTGAGGGCCGCGCGGCGGTCGCCGGCTCCCTCTTCCCCAAACAGGTTCTCGAACACGATTCGCGGATGGGCCTCGGCGGGCAGCGGCGTCGTCGGCGACGACCAGGAGAGGTTGTTCTGATAGACGCAGGCATAGCCGTTGTCGCACTGCCCGACGACCGAAAGCAGATCCATCGAGAGTTCGAGCGAAGGCAACGGAGTGTCGCGGCCGAGCTGCCGCGCCGCGATCTGATCGACGGTCGTGCCGAGATGATAATCCGTGCTTTCCGTCCGCTTGGCCTTGGCGGCGCTCAGGAAGGCGGCGTTCGATGTCGCATGGGTGCCCGGATATGCATTCCGCAACTCCAGGTTGGAGATCACCGCGACCTTCTGCTTCACGGGCGCCAAGGGACCGAGCGACGGCGACAATTCATCCAGCTTGTCGTCGCCGGGCGGGGTCCAGCGG
>DATNEC010000153.1:0-22887 GCA_035606815.1 Pirellulales bacterium | reverse complement strand
GGCGATTCGCCGGTCGTGCCGACCGGGCAGAGGCCGTGCGTGCCGGCCGCCACTTGAAATTCGACCTGGGCCCGCAAGGCGTCGTAATCGACCTCGCCGTTGCGGAAGGGGGTGGTCAGGGCGACCGACAAACCGGCGAACGCTTCACCTTTGGTGGACATGGCGGATCTTCAACTGCTCCGGGACGGAGGAAACGAACCGTTCAAGCTCCGCATCATAGAAAACCGCCGCAGGTCGTGCAAACGGGCGGCAGGAATGGATTTTGGGCGACGCCGGCAGGCTGCGGCGCGGCCAAAGGTGGCCTTGTTGTCGATCGTTCTCGCTCGAAAGGATCAATTCCCGTCTTGTACCCGCACTCGTCCGCAGGCTGAAACACCGTGATTGCTTGTGAAGGACCGGCGACGGGCCTCAAGCTTTTCCGTTAAACTGGATTGTCTCTCTTTGGCCACCTGCTTGCCTTAAATAATTCGAACGATGTACGAGTTCCAAGGCTTTTTTACCCGGCAGCCCTCTGCGTCACTACGGTGTGATTGTGACAAATGCACGCTTCGTGATCTGCGGCCCTTGTATCCGTTCTGCGGCATCCGCATACACCCGCGCTTCGACGAGGCGGGCGACAACACTCTCAGCCTTGAGGACGCCGCTTTGGACATGATCGATCGAGGGCTGATCTGCGGATTGGCTCTTAGCTACTCAACCTTCGGGGGACCGATTGAGCACCTTGCCGGATTCAAGATTGAAGATTCCGTGATCGTCGCGGGTTCACGCTTTGACTCAGCATTCGAGTCGAGGGATGACGAAGTGGATGCACTCTTCATTTCGAAGATGAGCGCGTACGGTTTGCCACCGGAAAGCAACGGATTCTTTTTTCCGTTCGAGCGGGGTTTTTGGGGCGAATAGCATCGAATTGGACGATCTAGCCGAGCATATCCTCGGTGAATCGACTAAGAATTTCGAAGTCGTACAAATCGGCGACCTCTTCCGCCGACTTGGCCGCTACGTTCGTAAACCGCTGATAAAGCCCGTCCACGTCGGCCACGCCGAGCGAAGCCAGCAGGCGAAACTTGTGCGCGAGCAGTTCATCGAGGTCGGCGGTCGTGTTGCGCGCGTGCCCGGTCGGGTACATCACCAACCCGCTGGAGAGCCGGCCCAGCGTGGCATGCTCGATTTCGAGCGACGTGGGAATGCCGTCGGGATATTTCGCGTCGTATTCCGGGCCGCCGTGCCGCAGCTCGATCTTTTCCATCAACCGCCGCGTGAGCGGATGGAACAAGCTGGCCTGGTCGTAGTCTCCCGGTTCAAGCATCAGTTCGCGCCAGGTCGTCTTCCGGCTCTCGATCGCTTTGCGCAGCAGCGTGGCGATGATGTACACCATCGAGTGATCGGCGCTTTGCCTGGTCTGCGGATTGCGCTTGGCCGGGTCGCCGATGATGCCGAAGGCCGGCTGATAGATGGCGATCCGCACGCGCTTGAGCGAATCTTCGTCGGCGGCCAGTTGCGGATGCTTGGCGAGTAAATCCATCAGGCCCTGAATGGCGCCGGCCGATTGGTGCTCGTACAGGCCCAGCTTGAAGTGCATGCCCATCACGGCGAAATCGTCGCCGCCGGCGGCCAGTTGCAAGTCGAAGGGGCTGCTGTCTTTCGCCGCCGGTTTCTCGAACAGGCAAAAGATCGCCTCGGGGTTGCGAAAAATATCGGCCGGGCCGACGAAGCCGCGCATCGCCCGCCTCATGCTGAGCACGGCGACCTCGGCGCTGATCGCCGCCGAAGCGCCTTTGGAATCGGAAAGTTGCTTGCCGGCGCGGATCGCCCGGAATGGGATGTAATGGGCCACGACTTGCCCGACGGCCGATTCGATCTGGTCGACGCTCGCGCCGAGCATCGCCCCATAGACGACCGCCGAGGCGATCGCCCCATGCACGACGTGGTCGATCTTGTGGTCCTTGAGCGAAAACACCTCGGCCAGCCGACCGCGAATCTCGTCGATCGCCAACATGCCCGTTAGCGCGGAGCGGCCCGCGAGCCCTTGCAACTGCGCGGCGGCCACGGCGACCGGGTAAAAGTCGTTGTGGCCGAACTCGCCGCAAGTGTCTCCGCGCGCCGGGTTGTAACCGAAGTTCGTGCCGTTGGCGTCCCACTCGCGAACGGCCGAGCAGTTGGCCAGCACGGCCTTTTCCGGCACGACCCGCTCGATGGAACCGAACAAGGGAACACCGTGGTTCGAGTCGGCGCAGACGTACTCCAAAGCCTCTCGCCGCAGCACCGCCGGGGCGTTCGCGCCGCACGCCAGGGCCGATACCCCGCAGGCGATGCTATCGAGATGAAACCGCTCGACCCTCTCCAGCACTTTTGGGCTCGGTTGGCCCAACCGGCCCGCGAGAAAGTCGATTGCATATTGGGCCAGGCCGCGGGCCTGGTTTTCGGCGCGGGGCAAAAGCACGTAGTTTTCCGACATCGGGCAAGGGCCTCGAAGGACTTTCGCCAAAAGTAGCAGCGGCGTCTCGCCGCTTTGATGAAGTTTCGCAGCCCATCATAGCCCCTGGAAGCCGCCGTTCTAAGAGGCTACGATGAAAGTCTATGCAACTCGAACAGCTCGGCCCCTACAAAATCGGTCGCACGCTTGGCCGGGGCGGCATGGGCACGGTCTATGCCGGCGTCTCGCTCGAAAGCGGCGAAGACGCCGCCGTCAAAGTCCTGTCGGCGGCCATGGCGCGCGAAGAAGGATTTCGCGAGCGCTTCGAGGCCGAAATCGAAAGCCTCCGCAAGCTCAGCCATCCGAATATCGTCAAGCTGTTCGGTTTCGGTGAGCAAGACGGCCACCTGTTCTATTCGATGGAGCTCGTCGACGGGCATAGCCTGGAAGAAGAATTGCAGGCCGGCCGCACGTTCGACTGGCGCGAAACGACCGATCTGGCGATCCAGGTTTGCCGGGCGTTGAAGCACGCGCACGACCGCGGCGTGATCCATCGCGACATCAAGCCGGCCAATCTGCTGCTGGCCGCCGACGGAACGGTGAAGCTCTCCGATTTCGGCATTGCCAAGCTATTCGGCAATTCCGGCATGACCGCCGACGGCGGCGTCTTGGGCACGGCCGAGTATATGGCGCCCGAGCAGGCCGACGGCCGCCCGGTCACGCATCGCTGCGATTTATACAGCCTGGGCGGAGTGATGTTCGCACTGCTGGCTCGCCGGCCGCCGTTTCGGGCCCATTCGCTGGTGGAGATGTTGCAATTGCAGCGGTTCGCTGAGCCGGAGCCGGTGCGGAGATTTGCGCCCGACGCGCCGGCCGAGTTGGAAACGATCATCAGCCTGCTGCTGGAGAAAGATCCCGAGAAGCGAATTCCGACGGCGATGGTTCTGTCGCGCCGGCTGGAAGCGATGCGTCATGGCCTTTCGGTGCATCCTCCGGAGCCTTCCGCGCAGAACCCGGCCTCTGGGCCTTGCTTGCTGCCCAACTCGGTTTCGCCGACGCGCGACCAGGCCAGTCACGACAACTATGTCGCCACGGCGCCCACCGCCGCCGCCGACGGGGTTCTGCCGCCGGATTTCACGATGGCCGGCAGCGACGAATACCGCATCGTGGGCGGCGGGACCGACGCCACCGCGCCGAACTTATACAAGGCCATGCGGTCCGACTTGGAACTGGGCGCCGAACTGACGGCGGCCGCGCCGGCCAGGCAGCCGACCAGCCCCGCGCACGACAAGACCGGCGAACCCGCTTCCGCGACGATTTCCGGCGGCCCCAAGTTCACCACGGTCGGCGCCGACGACCACCGACGGTTCGAAGAACCAGACGAACAAAGCGGCGGGTTGATTTCCTGGCAGACGTGGGTCTTGGGCGCCTGCGTCGCCGCCCTGGGGTTGGGCGCTTGGTATCTGCTCCAGCCGCCGACGCCCGAGCGACTTTATGAACGCGCCGTTCAAGCCGAAGAACAAGGTCGCCTGGCCGACGCCGAATCGGACATCCAAGCTTTCTTGAGCGTTTGCGCTCCCGGAGATCCGCGGGGCGAGAGACTGGAAGAGCTTCTGGACCGCATCGAGGCCGACCGGTTGAGTCGAAAAATCGAGCGCTCGCTGCGCGGCCGCGGCCCGGCGAACTCGCGAACGCCCATCGAGCGCGACTACGCCGACGCCTTGAAGCAGGTCGAACTGGACCCCGAGACCGGAATGAAGCGGCTGCAGGCGATCGTCGATTTGTACGGCCACGAGGAAGACAGCGGCTCTCCGGTCACGCGCCAGTGCTTGGATTTGGCCCGGAAGAAGCTGCGAAATCTGCAAGAGAACGTCAAGCAGTACGCCGAGGAACACCTGGCGCAGCTCGATCGACAACTCGATCATGCCGATCGGATCGAGGCCGCCGATCCGACGGGCGCCAAGAAAATTCGCCAGGCCGTGGTCGAACTGTATCGCGACAAACATTGGGCGCAGAGCGCCGTCGACCGGGCGCGCAGCACGTTGGCCGCGCGGGGCGCCGGTTCCTTGACCGAAAAAGAATGAAAGGCCGCATGAAGCCCGATCTCACACGCCACGATCCGCCGGCGGCCCCGCTCTCCGCCGGCTTCCCCACGACGCGCCTCCGCCGCCTGCGCTACAACCCAGCCGTGCGCGAGTTGGTCCGCCAAACGCGGCTTTCGCCGGCCCAGTTGATTCTGCCGCTCTTCGTGCGTCGCGGCGAAGGCGTGCGTCAGGAAATCGCTTCGATGCCCGGGCAATTTCAGTTCTCGCTCGACGTGTTTGAGCGCGAGCTCGAGCGCATCGCCGGCCTGGGCCTGGGCGGGATTATCCTGTTTGGCATTCCCGACCGCAAAGACGCCGCCGGCAGCGATGCCTGCGCCGATGCCGGAATCATTCAAGAGGCGGTGCGCATCGCCAAGCGCGCGGCGCCGAAGCTGCTGACGATCACCGACGTTTGCTTTTGTGAATACACCGAGCATGGCCATTGCGGCGCGGTGAACGACAAGACCGGCCGACCGGACGTCGACAATGACGCCACGTTGGAAATGCTGGGCCGCCAGGCGCTCAGCCACGCGCGGGCGGGCGCCGACATGGTCGCCCCCAGCGGGATGATGGACGGCATGGTCGGCGCGATTCGCCAGGCGCTCGACAGCGGCGGGTTTTCGCACCTGCCGGTGATGAGCTACGCGGCCAAGTTCGCCAGCGCATTTTACGGCCCATTCCGCGACGCCGCCGAAAGCGCCCCGCAATTCGGCGATCGGCGAACGTATCAGATGGACCCGGCCGGCGATCGCGGCCAAGCCCTGCGCGAAGTCGAATTGGATCTGGCGGAGGGCGCGGACCTGATCATGGTCAAGCCGGCTCTGGCTTATCTCGACGTCATTTCGGCCGTGCGCGACCGTTTTCCCGGCGTGCCATTGGCCGCCTACAACGTGTCGGGCGAGTACAGCATGGTCAAGGCCGCCGCCGCACGCGGCTGGATCGACGAGCGGGCCGTCGTCTTGGAATCGCTGTCCGCCATCCAACGCGCCGGCGCGGGCATCATCCTCACCTACTGGGCCGAAGAAGCGGCCAAGTGGCTAAGCTAGGAGGAACGATGGCTTATGAGGAATGCGTTGAGCGACGATTCTGATTGGTTTTGACATTAAAAGGTCGGCAAAGACTTCTGTAGCGAACGCCCTCTGTGGCGTTCCGTGGATCGGCCGCGCGACGTTCCCACGCAGATCGTGGAACGCCGCGGAGGGCGTTCCCTACAGCGCACAGGATGTAAGGAAAAGAAATTCAGCCATGTCGAGACAAAAGAGCAGCCAGGCGTTTGCGCGGGCGAAAGGTCTGATTCCGGGCGGCGTGAACAGCCCGGCCAGGGCGTTCGGCGGGGTCGGCGGCGAGCCGCTGTTCTTCGAGCGGGGCGAAGGCGCCTATCTCGTCGATCTCGACGGCAACCGTTACATCGACTACATCGGCTCGTGGGGGCCGATGATTTTGGGCCATTGCCATCCGCGCGTCGTCGCGGCGCTCGAAGAGGCGGTCCGCCGCGGCACGAGTTTCGGGGCGCCGACCGAAGCGGAAAGCGAACTGGCGCAACTGATCGTCGACGCCGTGCCGTCGGTCGACAAAGTGCGGCTGGTGAACTCGGGCACCGAAGCCACGATGAGCGCCATCCGGCTCGCCCGCGGCTTCACCGGGCGCGATCTGATCGTGAAATTCGCCGGCAACTATCACGGCCACGTCGATAGTTTGCTGGTGGCCGCCGGCAGCGCCGCCGCGACCTTGGGCGTGCCCAATTCGCCGGGCGTCACCGTCGGCACGACGAAGGACACGCTGGTGCTCGAATACAACGACGCCGAAGGCGTGGCGGCGGCGTTCGCCCAACACGGTTCGCACATTGCCGGGGTGATCTTCGAGCCGATCGTCGGCAACATGGGATGCGTGCTGCCCGCGCCGGAGTTTCTGCGGGCCTTGCGCGAAGAAACTCGGCGCCACGGGGCGCTGTTGATCTGCGACGAAGTCATGACCGGCTTTCGCGTGGCTTACGGCGGCGCCCAGTCGCTATTGGGAATTTCTCCCGATCTGACGACGCTCGGAAAAATCGTCGGCGGCGGATTGCCGGTCGGGGCTTACGGCGGGCGAGCGGAGATCATGGACCGCATTTTGCCGGCCGGCCCGGTGTTTCAGGCGGGCACGCTCTCAGGAAACCCGTTGGCGACGGCCGCCGGAATCGCCGCGCTGAAAGTGCTGCGCGACGAGCCGCCCTACGACAAGCTCGAACAACTCGGCGCCCGGCTCGAAGCAGGCTTAAGTTCGGCGGCCCGCGGCGCCGGCGTGCCGCACGCCACCGCGCGTTCGGGCAGTATGCTGACGTTGTTCTTCAACGCCGAAACGGTCACGAACTGGACGATCGCCAGCCGCTGCGATACTAAGCGGTTCGCCCGCTATTTTTGGGGCCTGATCGAGCGCGGCGTCTACATGCCATGCAGCCAGTATGAAGCGCTGTTCATCTCGGCCTCGCACGACGAGGCGGACATCGACCGCACGATCGCCGCGGCGCGGCAGGCGCTGGCGGAAACCGCTTGAGCGGCTGCCGCTAGGGTTTGCGTTTCTCTTCCGCAGCGCTGCGGCGGAGGTACAGAGGCGCCAACTTCCACACATCGTCGCGCTGGCCGGCGGCGTGCCGTTCCCCCGCCAATCGGCCGACGGTCGCGGCCATCGGCTGGCGATACAAAGCGTCGACGATCTGCACTTGCGGGGGAATGCGGTCGGCGAGCGCGTCAATCGCCGGCCCGCTCACGGCATCCTCGGGCGTAAGTTGGCGTAGCCAGTCTTCGACGGATTCGATCGTCGTCTCGCCTGTCGGCTTCCAATCTTCGCCGGCTTGCCGCTCGAAGCGGCGGGCGAAGACTTGTCCGCGGCCGGCATCGATCGCCGCCGCAAGCTGCGAGCGATTTGTTTCCTCCGGAACCTGTCGGGCGATTGCGTCGAGCGTATTGACGCCGACCAGATCGGCATCGACGGCGTATGCGAAAAGCTTGGCCGTCGTCACGCCGATCCGCAAACCGGTGAAGGAACCAGGCCCGATCGCCACGGCCGCCAGTTCCACCGAGGCGGGAGGCCAGTTCACCCGACCCAGGATTTCGCGCACGGCGGGGGCGAGCGACGCGGCGCTGCGCGTCGATGGATTCAACTCCATTTGCGCCAAGAGGTTATTATCGTCGAGCGCCGCTACGCTCCCGAGCCGGCCGCTGGTTTCCAAGGCAAGAATGCGCAACGCGGGTGATCTCCGTGCAAAATGGCCGCCCCTCGGCGATCTATAATAGGGGAGGGCAAGGGTCAAGATGCCGCACGGGCCGCCGCAAGGCAAGCGCAAAACCGGCTTGACCATCCTTGAACGCTAACTTAGACTGCGCATTGGCTTTGGGGCAATTTCTTCGCGGGCGCCTCATGGTCTGCGAGCGCGCCCCGAATAGCTGAAGGTCGGCCGTAGTGAAGCGAGCTTTGATCAGTGATATTCACAGCAACCTCGAGGGACTCGAGGCGGTGCTCGCTGACATCAAACAGCAGGGGATTTCCGAAATCTACTGCTTGGGCGATATCATCGGCTACGGCCCCAATCCGCGCGAGTGCATCGATCTGGTGATGCAGATGAATGTCTGCATTCTGGGCAACCACGATCAAGGCGCGCTATTCGATCCCGAGGGCTTCAATTCGGGCGCCGAGCGCGCCATTTTTTGGACGCGCGAGCAACTCGAGAGCCCCAAAGGCAATCCCGGCGACAACGCGAAGCGCTGGGACTTCCTGGGCGAATTGCCCCGCAACAAACGCGAGAACGGCTACTTGTTCGTCCACGGATCGGCGCGCAATCCGCTCAATGAATACGTCTTTCCTGAAGACATTTACAATCAGCGGAAGATGGAGAAAATCTTTTCCTTAATCGAGCAGCACTGCTTCCAGGGCCATACGCACGTTCCGGGCGTGTTTACTCAAGGTTTGAACTTCTTCAGTCCTGAAGAGGTCAGTTATCAGTACCGCCTGACCCCGGAGAAGACGATGGTCAACGTCGGTTCGGTGGGCCAGCCGCGCGACGGCGACCCGCGGGCCTGCTACGTGGTGCTCGAAGACGATTTGGTGAAGTTCCGGCGCGTCGAGTATCCCTTCGAAGAGACGATCAAGAAGATTTACGCCACCGCCGAGCTCGACAATTTCCTAGGCGACCGGCTTCGCGACGGTCGGTGATCGACGGCGCAAGATCGTCTCCGCTCTCGACGAATACATTCCACCCGAGAGGTCTGCCTTTCGCCCGCCCGAGAAGGGCCTGAAAGCGACCTCGCGACGACCGCCCGGCAGGCGGTCTCTTGTCAAGGATTGCATGGCATGGATCGGCGTTTTTCTACATTCATCGCTCTCT
Organism: Pirellulales bacterium; assembly: GCA_035606815.1. Taxonomy (GTDB): domain Bacteria; phylum Planctomycetota; class Planctomycetia; order Pirellulales; family JAICIG01; genus JAICIG01. The sequence goes on along the minus strand of DATNEC010000153.1, from coordinate 14,030 downwards.
CGGCGCTCGTGCTGCTGGTCAACATCCTCGTGATGAAGTGGCTGGCGCCGCCGCCCGGCCAACAGCCCGTCGCCCAGAACCAGGACGCGGAGAAAGATCGCGCCGAAGACGAACGACCGCGCAAGCCGAAGAAGCCCAAACAGGGCGCCGCCGCGGGCAACGCCGAGGAGGACCAAGCCGATGTCGGCGCCGCCGACAAGGCGCGCCCAGACAAGGCCCAGGTGAAGGCTCCCGCCAAGGAAGTCCCCGAACAATGGATCTCGCTCGGTTCGGCCGATGCCAGTTCGCCCTATCGCATGATGCCCCTGATTACCAATCGTGGGGCGGCGGTCGAGCGGATCGAACTCAATAGTCCGCGCTTCCACGATCTCGAAGATCGCACGGGCTATCTCGGGCGCTTGAATCCGATCGACGTCGCAAACGGCCGCGGTTGCCAAGTGCGGGTCGTCGGCGCCGGCACTCCCGCCGCTCGCGCGGGGCTCAAGCCCGACGACGTGATCGCGGAACTCAACGGCGCGAAAGTCGGCGGCGCGAAGGAATTCGACGGTCTGCTGGAGCAAACCGAACCGGGCCAGACGGTCGAGTTGAAGATCGAGCGGGCCGGAAAGCCGCTGAAGCTGACCGCCACGCTGGCGCGGCGCCCGCTGGAAATCATCCGGCCCGAGGCGACCGATACTCGCGAAAAATCGGAAGGCGAGCCGCTCGCGGCGCAGCCGGGAATGACGAAGGCGAAAGACATTCACCCGCTGTCGTTTTTGCTGACGCTCGAAAGCATCGATGGCGACGCCATTGCGGAGGACGACGCGGAACTGCTCGGCCTCCACCTGCGAGACGCCAATTGGACGGTCTTGCCGCGCGATCCGAAGAAGCCGGACGAAGTCTCGCTCGAAATGCCGCTGCCGGATTACGGCCTTCGCGTCGAGAAGACCTATAGCGTGGCGAAAGTCGGCAAAGACGAGCAAGACGACATCGACGCGCCGGCCTACCATCTCACGCTGGAAGTGCGGATCGAGAACCTCGGCGACGAAGAGCGCGAAGTGGCTTACCGTCTCGACGGCCCGACCGGCTTGCCTACCGAAGGCTGGTGGTACGCGTATTCGGCCAAGATCGGCCGCGAATGGAGCTCGCCGGGCGTTCGCGATCCGGCGGCAGGCTACCTGGTCGGCGGCGCGTTTCAGCACAGTTTGGTCAACGCCCAGCGAATCGCCGAGGACCAACTGCCCCCGCAGTGGACGAACCCGCTCGTCTACCTGGGAGTCGACGCGCAGTATTTCGCCACGATGTTGATCCCGCAGCAGCGAAACGACAAGGGAGAGTGGACGGCGTCGGCGCTGAACATCGACAAGGCGTTTCCAATCCGCGTCGGCCCCGTGCCCGCCGACAAGAACAAGAAGAAACTGGTCGATACGTCGTGCCGTTTGATCAGCGCCAAAGCGACCTTGGCGGCCAACGGCGGCGCCAAGATCGACCATTTCAAAATCTTCGCCGGGCCGAAGCGGCCGGACCTGCTGGCGAAATATGCCGCTCCGCACGGATTGGGCGAGTTGGTCTACTATGGCTGGTTCGGTTGGGTCTCGCGGCCGATGCTCGGCATTTTGCACTTCTTCTATGACGTCGTGCGGAATTACGGCATCGCGATCATCATGCTCACGGTGCTGGTCCGCAGTTGCATGTTCCCGTTGAGCCGGAAGCAGGCGCTCAATGCCCAGAAAATGCAAGAGTTGCAGCCGGAGATCAAGCGGCTGGCCGAGAAGTACAAGGGCAACGTCGAGCAAAAGACCAAGGCGCAACAGGAACTGTTCCGCAAGCACAACTACAATCCCCTCAGCGGCTGCTTGCCGGCGCTCGTCCAGTTGCCGATCTTCTTGGGCCTCTACCGTTCGCTGGCCGTCGATATCGAATTGCGCCAGGCGCCGCTGTTGGGCGAGGCGGTCCGCTGGTGCTCGAACCTGGCGGCGCCCGACATGCTCTGGTATTGGGAGCTGCTCCTGCCGGCCTTTATCGCCGGCAAAACGGGCTGGCTCGGCCCCTACCTGAATGTGCTGCCGCTGATCACGATCGGACTGTTCATCTGGCAGCAGAAGATGTTTCTGCCTCCGCCGGCCGATGAACAAGCCGCGCTGCAGCAGAAGATGATGCAGTACATGATGATCTTCATGGGCGTGATGTTCTTCAAGGTGCCCAGCGGATTGTGCTTGTACTTCATCGCGTCGAGCCTGTGGGGCATCGCCGAGCGAAAGCTGCTGCCGAAGGCGAAGCCGCCGGCGATGGGCGTTGCCGCCGGCAAGCCCTTGCCGGCGCCGACGAGCAACGGCAATGGCGCCGACAGCCGCAGAAAGAACAAAGAGCGCGGCAGGAAATAATCCCGTCGTGTATCATCCCGACGACACGATCGCCGCGATCGCTTCCGCGCCGGGCGGCGCCGCTCGGGGCATCGTGCGGCTGAGCGGGCCAAGCACGGTCGGTTGCCTGCAGCCGCTCTTCACGGCGGACGAACAATCGCTCGATCTGCGCGACGTGCGGGCCCCTCGCGCGGTCTCCGGCTGGCTGCGTCTCGGCGGTTTCGCTTCGACGCTGCCGTGCGACATTTATCTCTGGCCGGGCCCGCAAAGCTATACGCGTCAGCTCGCCGCGGAGATCCATACGTTCGGTTCTCCGCCGCTGTTGGCGGCCGCGCTCCGGGAACTGTGCGAGCAAGGCGCCCGGCTGGCGCAACCGGGCGAGTTCACGCTGCGGGCCTTCCTGGCCGGCCGGCTCGATCTGACGCAGGCCGAGGCCGTGCTGGGAGTGATCGACGCCAGCGATCGCCGTGAACTGGATGCCGCCTTGTCGCAACTCGCCGGAGGACTGGGGGGTGAATTGCGGGCCTTGCGAGATCGCCTGCTCGACTTGTTGGCCCGCCTGGAGGCCGGGCTCGATTTCGTCGAGGAAGACATTGAGTTCATCAGCGCCGCCGAACTCCAACGCGAACTCGACGAGGCGCAGGCCGTCGTGGCAGGACTGGTCGCGAACATTGCGGACCGAGGGGAAACGGCCGAGTGGATTCGAGTCGTCCTGACCGGCTGGCCCAACGTCGGCAAGAGCAGCTTGTTCAACGCCCTTGCGGGAAAAGACCGAGCGATCGTTTCGCCGCAACCCGGCGCCACGCGAGATTATCTCGGCGCGCGGCTCCAAATCGGCGGCCTGGCTTGCGAATTGATCGACACGGCCGGGGTCGAGCCGGCGCCGGCAACTGCAATTTCCGCGGCGGCGCAGGAGGCCTCTGCCGAACAACGCCGGCAAGCCCGCTTGGAGTTGTGGTGCCTGGACTCCACGCGGCCGCCGAACGCCTGGGAACGGGCGAAGCTGTCGCAGGCGCCCGACAGGGCGTCCGTGCTGATCGTATTGACGAAGACAGACGATCCCCGCCGAAGGCTGGATTTCGAGGGAGGGATCGAAACGAGCAGCGCGACCGGCAAGGGCATCGAAAGGTTGCGAGCGCGGATTTACGAATCCCTCGTCGCTTCGAGTCGTCCCGACGGCGGCGCCATGCTCAGCTCCGCGGTCCGCTGCCGCGATAGCCTGCGGCGGGCCGCGGAAGACCTTGAACGGGCGCTCGACGTCGTTCGCTCAGGCGGGGGCGAAGAACTGGTCGCCGCCGAACTCCGAATCGCGCTCGATCATCTCGGGCAGGTCGTCGGCGCGGTCTATACCGACGACGTCCTCGATCGGGTCTTCAGCCGCTTCTGCATCGGGAAATAGCGGCCTAGCGTTTTGCGAACGCGGCCCGCGACGCCTCGGCCATCTCATCGGGCGAAAGATCGCGCAGGTGCGTCGCGATCGACCAGGTGTGGCCGAACGGATCCGTCACGACGCCGTAGCGGTCTCCCCAAAACATGTCTTGCGCCGGCATCATCACGGTCGCCCCCGCCTTGGCGGCGCGCTCGATCGCCTTGTCGCAATCGTTGACGTAGCGGTGCAGCGTCACCGGCGTTCCGCCCAGCGCCTTGGGAGATGACGCCTTGCCGCCGCAGTATTCGGGGAAATCGTCGGCCAGAAACACCGTCTGACCGCCAATCTGGATCGCGGCGTGCATGATCCGCTTGCCGTCGGGGGCGGGCATGTGCGTGACTTCCTCGGCGCCGAACGCCCTTTTGTAGAACTCGATCGCTTCTGCGCAGCCATCGATCTTGAGATGCGGAATCAGGCCGTCGCGTCCGGCGGGAATCGTCTTGGTCATCGTAAAACTCCTTGGGTGAAAAGGGACGGGATGCATCAAACTGCTGAGGTTTCTCGTTTGGCGGGGCCAATGGGCAGGCCCGGAAGCTCGATCATGGGACGGATTTCAACGATGCCTCGGCTTGCCGGCGGAATCCGCTCGGCGACGGCGATGGCCTCGTCGAGATCCTTCGCCTCGATCAGGTAGAAGCCGCCGAGCTGTTCGCGGGTTTCGGCGAAAGGCCCGTCGGTGACGAGAGTTTTGCCTTCGCGGACCCGCACGCTCGTGGCCGTGGCCACCGGATGCAAAGGCGCGGCGGCCACGTACTGGCCGTTTTCTTGCAACTCCTCGGTCAAGCGGAGCGACTTGGCATAGCATTGCTCCCGCTCGGCGTCGTTCATGGCCTGTTCTTGCATGTAAATCAGCAGCAAGTATTTCATCGTCATGCTCCAAAAAGTGGGTTGGTGCTCTTCGTCTACCACTGAGTCGAACGGGCGCGGCCCGAATCGACATCGGCCCGAAAAAAAATTCGTCAGGGGCGAGACGCCCGCAGCACGTTGTTTTGCGGCTTCACGTGGACATGGCCAACCGGCCATCGAGGAAGGCCGCTACCTGCGACTTTGCGGTCCGGTTGGTTTGATCGATTTGAGCGTATAACGCCGCCAAAGCAAGCCTGAGCGACTTCCGCGGCCGCTCGGTGGCGCAGATGTAGCTGACGAGCGGTTCGATGACTCGCTGCAACTCGCCGTCCAGTTCACGATTCGATGGTTGATTGAGATTCTTCACGATTGGTCTCCTTGCGAGGGGGTTGGTTTCTGATTGCTCCTGCCGCCAATAGATCGAATGGCCGAGGGGCCAATCGACACATCGTCGGAATTTTGTTCAAATTCTCTCATGCTGCCGCTGGTCGATCAGGCTCTGGAGACCGTCTATCGCTCCGACTGGAGCCGGTTGGTGGCTTCGCTGATCCGGCTGACGGGCGACTTCGACGCGGCCGAAGAGGCGGTGCAGGAAGCATTTGCGGCGGCCGTCGACGCCTGGCGAACGACTGGAATCCCAGAATCGCCGCGCGCCTGGATCATCCAGACGGCGCGCCACAAAGCCATTGACCGCATCCGCCGTCGCGCGAAATTCGAGGAAAGGCTGGCGACGCTGGCCGTTGAGCCGGCGGCGCCCGATACGCTCGACATCGACGGCGAGGAAATCGCCGACGACCGCCTCCGGCTGATTTTCACCTGCTGCCATCCGGCCTTGGCGGCGGAATCGCAAGTTGCACTGACGCTACGGATGCTCGGCGGGCTGGAAACGGACGAAATCGCACGCGCGTTTCTGGTTCCTGCCGCGACCATGGCCCAGCGGCTGGTGCGCGCCAAGCGAAAGATTCGCGACGCCGGCATTCCGTTCGTCGTGCCCGGCGCCAGCGACATGCCCGAGCGGCTCGGCGCCGTGCTGACCGTGCTCTATCTGATTTTCAACGAAGGCTACACCGCCACTCGGGGCGAGTCGCTGCTGCGAACCGACTTGTGCTCCGAGGCGATCCGCCTGGGTCGTCTGTTGACGACGCTCTTGGCGCCGCGGCCGCCGGCCGAAGCCGCGGGCCTGGTCGCCCTGATGCTATTGCACGATTCGCGCCGCGCCGCCCGGAGCGATGCGTCGGGTGACTTGGTGCTGCTTGAGGACCAAGACCGCGGCCTGTGGGATCGGGCGCAGATTGCCGAGGCGCTGCCGCTGGCCGATGCCGCGCTGCGCGAGGATCCCGGCCCGTTCGCATTGCAGGCGGCGATCGCCGCGGTACATTGCCGGGCGGAACGAGCCGAGCAAACCGACTGGCGCGAGATTCTCCGGATCTACGACTTGTTGGAGCGAGCGCAGCCTTCGCCGATCGTCTCGCTCAACCGGGCCGTGGCGGTGGCCATGGTTGATGGTCCCGCGGCCGCGTTGGCGCTGATCGACGACTTGGCCGCCGGCGGCGAATTGGACGATTACTACCTACTGCATGCCGCGCGTGCCGATCTGCTCCGCCGCAACGGATCGCCCGGCGAGGCCGCCCATGGCTATGCGCGGGCGATCGAGTTGACCGCCAATGACCGCGAGCGGCGCTTTCTTCGTCGGCGGCTGGACGAAATGCAGGCCAGCAAAGCCTAAGCGTCTAACCGAACCGCCTGGGCGAGTGGGGCGGGCGCCGCGCACCGGGATGCGGGCCGGAGGTAGCCGGCCGGAAGTAAGCCGGTGCGCCAATCCTGGTGGGCGGCGCCTGCCGCCCCAGCCTACGGCCCTTCACCCATCCTAATCTGCGCAGCTTCGCGCCTGTTGAGGGGGCGGATATAAACTACCAAAGCTTTCAGGTTTCGGCGCCGATGAACACCAGTGATTGTGGAGTTCCGTTGCAGTCTATTCCCCCTGGTGTTCGCAAAAGGAGCGCGCGATGGCACGCTATCACGCCTTATCAATTGTCCCGTTCGCGGCATACGTGATGCTGTCGCTGGACGGGTCGCTTGCGTTTTCGCAAGACCTGTCGCCCGCCGCGGGCGGGCAACCCCGAACAGCTTTGCTGGTCTCCGAACCGGCCGGCGGCCCCGAGTCGCTCGATGATTACGGCTATGAAACCGGCTCCGCATTGGCCGACGCCTCGGAGACGAGCGCCGCGGGCGACGAAGACTCGGATGAAGGCTCGAAGGATGTCGAGGTCGTTCGCGAGCGATATCCGAACCGGACCATCAAGATCGAACGCGAAGTCACTCAAGATTCGCAGGGCAACTACATCAACCATGGCATGTGGAAGATGTGGGACGAGAAGGGCACGCTGATTTCCGAAGGCCGCTTCAAACAGGGGGAGCGCGAAGGCACGTGGAACCGCTGGTATCGCGGCAGCGAGGCCGATTTGCTCTCGAAGGCCCCTTATCAGCAGTTCGCGGCGCCGTTCGTTTCGCAGGGCTCGTTCAAAAACGGCAAGCTCGACGGCAAGTGGACGATCTACGACAGCAAGCAGCGCAAAATTAGCGAATTCGAATTCACCGACGGCAATCGCAACGGCAAGTCGACCTGGTGGTTTGCGAACGGCCGCAAAATGCGGGACATTGATTTCGACGCCGGCGAAATCAACGGCGAATTCAACGAATGGAATGCTGAGGGCAAGCAGACGATCAAGGATTCCTACCAGCACGGCCGCAAGCTGGCCCTGAAGACCGAATACCACAACGGCGGCGCGAAGCAGAAGAAGGCCGAGGGCATGTACCTGTACGCGAAAGAGGTCGTGCTGACCCCTGACGATTGGTGGACCGCCAAGGTCGCCGTCTACACCAAGCAAGGCAAAGATGAAAAGCACGGCGCTTGGACTTCGTGGTATCCCTCCGGTCAAAAGCAAATCGAAGGCGCCTACCAGAACGACTTGCAAGTCGGCAAGTTCATCTGGTGGTACGATAACGGGCAAGTCGCGCTCGAAGGCTCGTATGATACGGGCAAACAGATCGGCCCCTGGATCTGGTGGCATCAAAACGGCCTGAAGGCGACGCAGGGCGAATACGCCGACGGCGGTCCGACCGGCCGCTGGCGCTGGTGGGACACCAACGGCCGCGTCAACGAAACGGCCGAGTTGACGCACGCCGAGGGTAAAGTGGTGGAAACGCCCGCCGCGGCCCCCGCTCCGGCCAAGGCCTCCAAAAACGAAGCCCTGTTGCCGAAGCCGATCACTCCGCGCGTTCGCTCGCAATACAAGCGTTAACGCCTGGCCACGACGGAAGTCTCCTAAATCGAAAAGGCCGCCCGATGCAAATCGGGCGGCTTTTTTCGTTCTCTCGCGGTCCCGCGGCGCCTTCTCCACGCGAACGGAACGTAGTACGCTGAACTGCGCGGAGCGGTATGAGCGGCCCGCTGCCGGCGCCGCCGCTCCGGGTAAAGGCGTGGAAACAAGCGAAGCATGCATTCGGTGCGACGACACTTACTGACGGGCAGTCTGCTGCTAACTGCGCTGGGCATTGCGGGCGCCGCGTACGCCGTATGGAGGCACGCGCACATGCCGGTCGAGTATGCGGCCGCGCCGGCTAAGTGGCTCCCGGGCGGATTGAATTGGCACAAGACCGAGATCGGTCCAGCGGCTTCGCGGACGCCCTCGGCGCCGCGGAAAGCCCGAATTACGAACGTCCAAATCGTCGATTTCGACGGCGACGGCGTCAACGACGTACTGGTCTGCGATCCCCAGCGCAACGCCGTCTTGTGGTATCAACCGACGAAGACGGGTTGGAACGAACACGTCCTGGCCAGAGACTTGCAGGCCCCGGCCCACGCGACGCTGGTCGACATCGATGCCGACGGAGACTCCGACGTCGTGGTTTCGGAGCTAGGAGACATCTGGCCTTCCGATGAACTCATCGGCCGCCTGGTGTACTTGGAAAACACCGGGGCCAACAAGGAGTTTCGGCGGCATTTGCTGCTCGATGCCGTGCGCCGAGTGGCCGACGCCCAGCCTGGCGATTTCGATGGCGATGGCGATCTCGATTTGGCGGTCGCCGTGTTCGGATACGCTCGCGGCGAGGTGTTGTGGCTGGAGAACCGCGGCGATCTGAAGTTTCGGGAGCATCGTCTCTGGTCGCGAGCGGGCGCGATTCACGTGCCCGTGGCGGATTTCGACGGGGACGGCGATCTGGATATCGCCACGGTCGTCTCTCAAGACGACGAGGAGGTGCTGGCGTTCGAGAACGACGGGAGCGGCGCCTTCAGGCCGCGGACGTTGTTTTCGACGATCAATTACGACCTGGGCAGCGCCGGGCTGGTGTTGACGGATCTCGATCAGGATGGCGACGCCGATTTGCTGTTGCCCGCCGGCGATAATCTGGAGGAGAACTATCCTTGGCCGCAGCCTTATCATGGTTGTATTTGGCTGGAGAACCTGGGCCGCTGGAAGTTCGCGGCGCAGCGCATCGCGACGTTCGGCTCGACCTACGCCGCCGCGCCGGGCGACTTGGACGCCGATGGCGATTTGGACGTGGCATTGGTGAGTTTGCTGAACGATTGGGGCGACCGCAGCCTTCCCAGCGCCGTCTGGTTGGAAAACGACGGACGGCAGAATTTTCAATTGCGTCCCGTCGACACGACGCCGACGCACCTGATCGCCGTCGCTTGCGGCGACCTGAACGGCGACGGGCGCGCCGACATCGTCGCGGGCGGCATGCACCTTCGGCCCCCCTTTGATCGGACGGGCCGAGTGACGGCCTGGATCAGCCGGCCCTAGAATTGTGACGCGAGGATTCTTCATGTCGCGTTGGCAACGTGTGTTGGCGGTTTTCGTCGCGGTCGAGTTCGCCGCCGCCACGATCTTCGTCGGACGCTTGACGATGCGGCCCGCCATTCCCGCCGTCGCCCTGGATCACGTTGACGCCGAAGTCGCGGGCGCCATCGCTTGGCATCAGCGCGGGATGGATCTCTCGAGCGCCGACGATTGGCAATCGCTGGCAAAGCTTTACTTGGCCTTCGGATGTTTGCCCGAGGCGGAAATCTGTTGCCGCGAAGCTGCCGAGTTGTCGCCGGATTCCAAGGAGGCGTTCTATTCGTGGGCCATCGTTCTCGAGCGGCTTGGCCGCTTGCCAGGCGCCGCGGAGAAACTGAACAAGGCAATGGAGTTGGGCATCGTCGAGTCCGAGGCCTGGGTGCGCCTCGGCAGAATTCGAATGCGGCAAGAGGACGCCGAGGCCGCCGAGGAGGCGTTTCGCACGGCGCTTGAGAAGAGCCCCAATCAGGCTTCAGCGGCAATCGGCCTGGCGCGAATTCTGCTGCGCGCCGATCGTCCCGAAGAGGCGGCGGGCGTCATCCGGCCGCTCGTCGAGAAACATCCGCGCGCTCATGCTCCCTGCCAGCTTCTCAGCCGCGCCGAAGCCGCCCTAGGGCGCAAGGCCGAGGCCGACGAACTGCTGGCCAAGGCCGAGTGGCGCCCGGAAGTCCTGCCGTTCGTCGATCCGAGAGCCGATGCCGACCGCTGGGCCGCGTCGGCCGGCGCCCTGCACTGGGCGACCGAGTCGCGCGCGGCCGCGGCGAAGGGCGACGCCCAAACCACCGCCTTGTTGATTCAAAGGGCCCTCGATCTGGGTTGGGACGATCGGTTCGCCCTGGAAGCCGCCGCCGCCTTTTTGCAAATCAAGCAGCCCCAAGAGGCGCTGGCCATATTGGGGCGCACGACCGCCGCCGCCGGAAAATCCGGTTACGCGGCCTGGTTGCAAGGCGAAGCCTATGCCATGCTCGGCAAATCGGGACTCGCTCAAGACGCCTGGGAGGAATCGGTGAAGCTGCGGGGCAGCGAAGCCGCGCATGGGCGTCTTGCTGAGGCCCATCGCACGCACGACGCCCTGGCGCAGCATCACCGCGCGCTGGCCTTGTACTTTGCGGCGCTCGGCCATTTGCAGGCCGGCGAACGCGAGCGGGCCGAGGAATCGCTGCGCGAATCGTTGAAGATCGAACCCGCCCAAGGCAGGGCGTGGCGCCTGCTCGGAAACGCCGAGCGGGTCGCAGGCCGCGCCGACGCCGCCCAGCGGGCCTATCTGCGCTGTCTCGAAATACAGCCCGAAGATGGACGCGCCCAAGACTCGCTGCACGCGCTGGAGACATCCGCCAAACCCACCTTCTGAAAAAAATAAAAAAGAATCCCTTGCGAGAAAAAATATCAGAGTTAGACTTCTGTCAGTCGGCCTCGTGCCGACGGGCCTCGGTAAGGTACCTGCCCCGCCTTGCCGGGGCTTTTTGTTTGAGCCCGCCTGTTTGGGCACGCTTGTTTGGATCCCGTCGAATCCGGCGCACCCTTGCGAAACAAGCTACTCTTGCCAAACAAGTCCCGTCGTGTAATTTGTTACCTGGATCTTGCGTGTTTCGTTTCTTCCAGGAGCATTCCATGATTCGCCGGCTGACGATGGCAAGCCTGTTCGCCGCCGTGATGGTTTCCGGCTGGGCCGCGCTTTCTGGCCGTGCTGGGGCGGGCGAATACAACGAGACGCTCAGCATCGGCGACCGGGCCCCGGCCTGGAAGGATCTGCCGGGCGTCGATGGCCGCAAACACTCGCTGTCCGAGATCGACGCCGAACTGGTGGTCGTGGTCTTCACCTGCAACAGTTGCCCCATCGCCGCCGACTATGAAGATCGCATCATGGCGCTGGCCAAAAAATATGCCGCCGAACCGGGTAAGCTGGCCGTCGTGGCGATCAACGTCAACCTCGTCGCCGAAGACAGCTTACCGAAGATGAAACAGCGCGCCGAGCAGAAGGGCTTTCCGTTCGCCTATTTGTTCGACGAATCGCAGAAGATCGCCAAGGACTACGGCGCCGCGTTCACGCCCGAGTTTTTCGTGCTCGATAAGGACCGCCGCGTGGCGTACACGGGCGGCATGGACGACAGCAGCGACCCGGCGCGCGTCAAAATCAAATATCTGGAACCGGCCATCGAAGCGACCTTTGCGGGCAAGAAGCCCCAGACCCAAGAAACGGTCGCCCGCGGCTGCCGGATTCGCTACGCGCCCCAACGGAAACGGTCGAAAGAAATCGAACGCGGTGAATGACTGCGTGCTTCGGCGGCGGCATAGTGGAATCATCGAATGAGCTGGCGACGAACAGCCTTAACGTTGGTTGAGGTATTGGCGGTGATCGCGATCATTGGCATCCTGATCGCGCTGTTGCTGCCGGCCGTGCAAATGGCGCGCGCGGCGGCGCGGCGCATGGACTGCCTTTCGCACCAGCGGCAAATCGGCGTCGGCGTCCAGAACTATTACGACGCTTGGCGCGAGTATTTCTTCCTGCATCACCCGTTCGACGCCGACGTGATCTCGAATGTGGGCCTCAGCAACTCGTTCGCCGAGATTTATTGGGAAGACAAGCTCATGCCGTATATCGGCGGCAGCCAGGAAGCCGATGAGCAGCGTGCCCGGCAAGGCGTTTGGATTGCCAGCGAAGAGGTCTATCGCTGCGCCGACGATCTCTCGGTGCGACGGCCGTTCGTCGATCCCGACACCGGACAAATCGACGGCATCGAGCACCGCACGAGCTATCTGATGAATTCGCTGTTGAGTCATAAAACCCGCCGTTACGGCTACTGGTCGCTGAAGCGGTTCAGCCTGGAGATCGGCACATCGCAATTCGTGGCGTTCTCCGAGCGAAACGCGGACGTATTCACCTTGGCCGCCGGCGGAGATCCGCGGCAGGACGATTACGATATTTGGCTTGGAACGGACATCATCCGGCCCTGGATCGCCTATGAGCGTCATTCTTCGACGGCCAATTATCTCTATCTCGACGGCCATGCCCTCTCGCTGACCTGGGGCCCCGCCCTGCGCGACATGTATCCCGACAAGAACGTGTTCACGCTCGACATGAGCTTTCCCTGAACGCGGCCGACCGCTCTCAGCGGCCGGCGGTTGCATAGCACGGATACGCCAAGGGCGCCGTGTTTTCCGATTTTGACGCCTGCCGCGCGCCGCCTGCCTCTCGTCGGTGGAGGGGTTGGCCTTTGCGGGTTGGTCAACCGCGACCTAGGTTTTTCCGGGCCATTTCTTGCAAGACCGGAACCGTTGTCCTCGGACTTCGCGGGCGGCGGCCACCGCCCGCGCGACGCAAGGCTGCTCGTATGGACCGTCGAAGCCTTTCCACTGGCTTTACGTTAATCGAAGTGCTGATCGTCGTCGTGCTGATCGCCGTTTTGGCGGCCACGCTCATTCCGCAGTTTTCGTCGTCGGCCCAAGACGCCAAAGAAAGCTCGTTGAGATACGACCTGAAATCGTTGCGGACGCAGATCGACATGTACAAGCTCGACCACGGCGGCCAACCGCCGTCGCTCTCGGGCGGAACGCTGGCTCAATTGAATGCGGCGACGAATGCCAGCGGCGGCATCGGAACGCCCGGGCCCAGCTTTCCCTACGGTCCTTATATGATGAACGCCTTCCCTCCGAACCCCATCACGGGCATCGGCACGGTGATCGCGATGACCGCTTATCCGCCGACCGCGGAAACCGGCAACGGAGGCTGGCAGTACGACCCTACTACCGGAAGAATCGCGGCGGACAGCGCGAAATACCTGACCTGGTAGCGGTCCCGGCGCGCCTTTTCGGCATTTCTTCGGCAAGGTCGATTTAAGTGCTAAGCTTGCGTTGTTGGAAAAATCCGGTCCTTTTGCGGATAGCACGATGTTCTTCTTTGCTCGACGCGCCAAAAATGAGGCAGTCCACAAGGTGATTCGGCAGTTTCTCGACGCCGTCAATCCCGACCTTGCGGTGTTCGATGACGATGCGCGCTGGCACCACCGCTCTCATCGAACCGCTCCGGTGCTGCTTGTGCCCTACGACGAAGGGCTTTCGCCGCACGAAGCCTGTTACGCGCTGACCAAAAACCTTTCGGTCCGCGGCTTGGCCTTGGTGCTTCCGCAGCCGTTTCGCGCGGGGCGAGTCGCCGTCGCGTTCTGGTTCGAGGAGCAAGCGCATTTCGTCTCGGGCGAAGTCCGGCAGAATGTTCCCTTGGGAGGCGGCTTCTGGCAACTGGGCGTGGAAGTCACCCAAGTGCTCGATCCCGCCGGATGCGGCGACGTCAAACGCTTGCTGCCCTTGGCGACGCGTCTCGATCCGCGCCTCAAGTTAGACGCTCTCGCCGCCAGTCAACTGGTGCAGATCTAGCCGGGGGTAGCAAGGTTTGGCGGTCTTTGGGTTGCCTCTGGATGCACTTTCAGCCGGTTGAAAAGCTCCCTTGCGGGCGCTACGTTGCGGCGGGCGAGTTTTCGAGCCGCATCCCGGTGTTCGGACGATGGCGCTGGGCAAGCGGAAGACGGAGCAGCAGCAGGAATTGTTCATTCCGGCGGATCGGCTGCCCCGGTC
>DATNEC010000152.1:0-4886 GCA_035606815.1 Pirellulales bacterium | reverse complement strand
CCCCATTCACGACGCGGGCGAACTCGACGGGCGGCAGTACATCGTCATGGCGCTGATCGACGGCCAGCCGTTGGCGAAAATCATCGACCGCGGCCGGCCCCTCGCCGAACGTTCGGCGGCGACCACCGTGCGGAAGCTGGCGTTGGCCCTCGACGAGGCCCACCGCAAGGGGATCGTTCACCGCGACATCAAGCCCGGCAACATCATGATCGATCGCCGCGGCCAGCCCGTGGTGATGGATTTCGGACTGGCGCGGCGCTACGACGCGAACGAGGCCACGTTGACCGAAAGCGGCGCGCTGGTGGGCACGCCCGCTTACATGGCGCCCGAGCAAGCCCTGTCGCGACTCGACGAGATCGGCCCCGCGACCGACGTTTACGCGCTGGGCGTCGTGCTTTACGAGATGTTGACGGCGCGGCGGCCGTTCGAGGGGGACAAGGCCGCGGTGCTGGGGCAAATCGCGCATGCGGACCCCCGGCCCCCTTCCGCGCTGCGCGCCGGGCTCGATCCGAGGCTCAACGCGATCTGCATGAAGGCGATCGCGAAGCAGGCGTCCGCCCGGTACGCGTCGATGCGTGAATTCGCCGAGGCGCTGCGAGAATACCTCAAGGCGGCCGACGCCTCCCAGTCCGGCAACCTCCCGGCGCTCGATGCGCCGGAATTCGCGAATCTCGTCTCCGGCCTCAACACGCAGTTGGCGACCATCGCCAAGCGTCAGCGCGTGCCGTGGTGGAAATGGACGGCGGCGGCCGCGGCCGTCGTGGTGGTCGTGCTGCTGGGCTGGCTGCTCGTTCCGCGCGGCCCCCTGGTCGTGACCAACATTGGCGTCGACCCCCGCTTGCTGGCCGACGCCTCGCTGAGCTTTTTTCTCGACGATCGCGAGATCACGGCGCGGCAGGCGCGCGAACCGATGGATTTGGCCCCCGGAGATCATGAGCTCAAGGTGCAACGCGCGGAAACGCTGATCAAGCACTACCGTTTTCACGTTTCGCCGCCGCCCGACTCCGCGGAAACGGCAGCAGCACTGGCCGGTCAGGCGGTCGAGTTGAGGGAGGTCAAAGAGATCGTCGTGGTCAAGCCGCCGCCGCCGGCGGCCCATTGGGATTTTGACGACGCGCCCGCCGGCACGGTCGTTGAGGTCCAGAACGTCGATGTCCAGAACGTCGACGCCAAGCATGCCGATGCCAACAGGGCGCCCCCCGCGGCGCTGCAGCCGGGCGGCGTTCGCTCTCAGCCGGGCGTTTGCGGCCAGGCGGCGTCGTTTTCAGGATCGGGCGACGCGATCGTCGTCCCCGACGATCCGCGACTGCATGCAAAGGGGGCCGTTACGGTCGCCGCCTGGGTCCATCCGAAATCGGACCGCGCCGGACGCATCGCGGGCAAATGGTCGACGAAGGGTTCTTACGTCTTGAGTTGGGTCGACGGCGTCTACTCGTTTCGCGTGGCCTTCCCGGTCGGAGGTCCGACCGGAACGGCGGTCGGCGTTCAGTCGCTCGGCGCGACGGGAGAGTGGTCGCATGTCGCCGGCGTCTACGACGGCAAGCGGCTCAGCCTTTTCATCGACGGCCAACTCGCCGCCTCGCAAGAGCTTGTGCGATCGGAACTGCTGCGCCGGACGGGCCAGTTCGCAAAGACCGGCGCCATTCCGCCGGCGCTGCAAGATTCCCGCCAGCCGTTCGAATTGGGCGGCGACGGATTTCAGGGGCTGCTCGACGAAGTACAGGTTTGGGATGCGGCCCTTTCACCGGAGCAACTGGCGGCGCTGTTTGGTTCGTACGACCCGCCGACTCCGCCCAGCGACCTTGCGCCTGCCGGTGACGTCGACCGGCGCATTGCCGAGTGGGTGATTTCTCGGGGCGGCTCCGTTTTGATTCCTCATCCAGGCCTGCCCCACTCCTCTCATCGAAGCGTCTTCGACCTCCCGAGCGAGCCATTTACTCTCTTTTCGGTGTGTCTGTTCGATGAACTAAGTCCCACGGACGAAGACCTCATGCGCCTCGATGAGCTTCCAAACCTGAAAAGCCTCTGGATCCGCAATGTATCCAATGGCGCGGCCGGTCTCCTTACCGAAGAGGGAATCCTCCGCTTCTTTCGCGAGCACCCTTTCTTGGAGCACGTCTCGCTGTACGGAGGAGAAGGATTGGAGCCGACGGACGCGATCTTGGCAGCGCTGTGCCGGTCCATGGCCCTTTCTCACCTCGACATTAGGCAAAGCACGATCACCGATGCCAGCGCCGGCGATCTTGAGAAGCTGGCCGACCAATTGCTCGCTCTTGAACTGATCGGCGCACAGAACTTGACTGACGTGTCGTTGGCTCACATTGCGGTCTTGCGGCGGCTGACGCAATTGAATCTCAGCGGCACGCGCGTCACCAACGCGGGCGTGTGCAGGTTGCCGCAGCTTCTAAACCTGCGTGCGCTGAATCTTTGGGGCACGACGACCGGCGATCCGTTGCTCGCCCAACTAGCCGATAGCAACAGCCTTCGCCTGTTAGGTATGCCTTATACAAAAATCAGCGATGCCGGCCTTGAGCACCTCGTTGGAATCGAGACGCTTGAGTCACTGTACGTGTCAGGCACCGCCATCAGCGATGCCGGAGTGCGGCACTTGAAGCGGATGACGGCCCTCAGGGAATTGGACGTGGCGGAAACCAAGATGACCCGCGCCGGGATCGACGAGCTGCGCGCCGCGCTGCCCATGTGCAAGATCGCCTCCGACTTCGGGGTCTTCGAGCCCGGCGCCGGCCAACCGTGAGGTCGACTTGGCAGTGGCGGGCATCGGAGACGAACCGCCGCGCGATCTCGCCGCCCAAGGGAGATTTGCCCCGCACCGACGAAAAAGCCCGTCGTGAGGCGGGGCAGGTACCTTCACGACGGGCCAAAGTTTGTTGGCCTAGGACCAACGCCATCAATCTATCAAGGCGATTGCCGATTGCAAGAAAATTTTTTGGTCAATCGCTGGGGCCTTTATTTCGCTGGCGGCGCCCTTGCCGGCAAGGTTGGCTTAATCCGAGTTGTTATACTTCAGTCGCCCTTGGGCTTGCCTTGCTGGGCAAGCCGAGAAGACAAAGCCACCCAAAGGGTGCAATCGGCTGTTCGATACTCCGTCGGGCCGCGTCGCATGAACAAAGCCTTCGTCAAAGAACCTGAAGACACGGGCGCCGCGCATTGTCCGCGCTGCGGATCGCTGGGCGTTGCCGTGGACGACGAGACGCTTTCGGCGCAGCTTTCGGCCGAGGACCGCCGCGGGTTGCCCGAGTCGGCTTATTACTGCCCATTCGCCCGGTGCGAAGTCGGCTACTTCGACCACTTCGAGCGGACGACGCCGGCGGACCGTTTGCTGCGGCCCGCTTATCCCAAAGATCCCGATGCGCCGATCTGCGGCTGCTTCGGCTTCATGCGCGAAGAGATCGAAGCCGACGTCCGCGAAGGGGGGGCGACGCGCGTGCGAGAATTGCTCGCCAAATCGAAATCGCCCGAAGCCCGCTGCAAGACGATGTCGCCCAGCGGGCAGTGCTGCATGGGCGATGTGCAGCGGTATTTCATGAAGTTGCGCGGGGGATAGGTTTCAAGTTCCAGGTTTCAGGTTCCAGCTTGCCTTGAATGATTCCAGCCTTTCTGGAACTTGAAACCTGGAACTTGAAACCTTCTCTCATTTCCCGGAGCGCGCCGGCACTTCGGAATCCAAATACCGCCAGTTCTTGATGAACGAAATCAGATCGGCCATGTCTTGCTTGGAAAGGTCGCGCTCCAGCCCGTCGGGCATCAGCGAGATGCCGTTGGAGCGGATGTCTTCGATCTCCTCGCGAAGCAGTGAGACGACCTTGTTTTCCGGCATTTTAAGCGTGACGCTCGACGCCGTCTCGGCGGCGATGATGCCGAGGAGCGTCTGACCGTCGGCCGTGATGACCGTACAGCTGACATAGTTGTTGTCGATCGCCTTGCTCGGTTGCAAGATGTCGATCAGCAGTTGTTCTTGGGTCTTGGTTCGCGAGTCGGCGATGCTCGGCGCCACGTCGACGCCCAGCTCGCCGATGCGGTGGCAACTCGTGCAGGTCTTTTTGAAGATTTGCTTGCCGCGACTCGGATCGGCCTTCAAGTCGAGCGCGGCGCGATAGTCGGCCAACACCGTGGTCCGGTCGGCGGGCAACGCGGCGGCCAACAATTCGGCGGCCCGGCTGCGCAGCTTGGCGTCCGGGTGCTTGAGCAGCCGGCCGGCTTGCAGCGGATCGAGTTCGGCGGCCTGTATCTTCCCGGCCGCGATATCGTCGAGCAATAACGCCACGCGCTGGGGATTGGCGAGCAATGCGTTAAGTACCGCCCGCCGCACAGTCAGCGTTTGCTGCTGAAGGCTGTTCAAGAGAACTTTCGTCACCTCCGGCGACGAGTGAGCCGCCAGCGCCGAAACCGCCCGCACCCGCACGGCTTGGTCGGCCGCGCCTTCGAGGATGGCGACGAGCGGCGGGCCTGCCAGTGCATAATCGGCGAATTCGAGCAAGGCGATCGCCCGCTCGCGCAAGTCGGCGGGCGCCTTGGCGTCGCCAGCCATTTTCGCGGCCTGCTCGAAGAGCCTACGTACTTGCTCGGCGGCCGACCGACTGGAAAGCACCTGGTTGAGCGAGGCGCCTCGCGAATGCAGGCCTTGGGCCAGTCCTAAAACGACGGCGCCTTGAAGCTGCACCGTATCGGTGCGCTGCGGCATTGGAATCAGAACGGTGACAACCCCAACGATTGCTGCAGAGTTCTTGGTTGCGCCGACCAACTGCGCCAACTCGCCGACAAGTTCGAGGCTTCCGGAATCAACTTTGTTTCGCGGGGGGGTGAGAGCCAGCACGACGGTCAACAGCGCGCCGACCGCGCCTGGCTCGTCGCCGATCGAACTGGCC
>DATNEC010000112.1:0-2570 GCA_035606815.1 Pirellulales bacterium | reverse complement strand
TCGCTGGCTGTCGCTGGCCTGGCAAGGTTTTTTCTTGTTCATGGTCGTCAATGCCACGATCGTTTTCGAAACTGGGTTCGTGCGCTGGCTAGGCGTCGCCGGCTGCGCGACGCTCGCGGCGGCTTGGGTCGCTGCGCGGCGGAAGAGAACGGCCGAGTGTGAACAGGGAACGCCGTAGTTTCTAATTGACGCCCCACCGGCGAATTCGTACCGTGAGGGCGATGTCGGCCAATCCCTTCGAGAGCTCGCTGCCCGCTCCGCAAAGCTTGTCGGCCGCCGCTGGCGAAATCGCCAAGCGCCCGCTCGACACGCTGCCCCGCGTGCTCGGCCCGTTCGATGCAATGACGGTCGTGGTCGGCGGCATCATCGGCTCGGGCATCTTCTTGAAGCCGGCCTACGTCGCCGGACAATTGCACCACTTCGGGCTGATCATCGGCGTCTGGATCGTGATGGGGCTGATCACGCTCTGCGGCTGCCTGGCGCTGGCCGAATTGGCGGCCATGCTGCCGCACGCCGGCGGGCCTTACGTCTACCTGCGCGAGGCCTACGGCCGGCTGCCCGCGTTCTTGTGGGGCTGGACCGAGTTTTGGGTGATTCGCACCGGCTCGGTCGGCGCGCTGGCCTCGGCCACGGCGATCTATCTGGCCGAGTTGGCGCCGATGACGCGCGGACAACAGCAAGCCGTGGCGATCGGCATCGTGGCGGCGCTGTCGGCGATCAGCATCCTCGGCACGCACTGGTCGGCCCATCTGCAAAATTTGACGACGATCATCAAGGTCGGCTTTCTGCTGTTCTTGATCGTACTGCCGTTCGCGCTGCGGCAAGAACACGCGGAGTATCTGCGGCCGCTGTTTCCCGAACAGGTTTCCTGGTCGCTGTGGCCCGCGATCGGTACGGCCATGATCGCCGTGCTGTGGCCCTACGACGGCTGGATCAACATTGCGCCGGTGGCGGAAGAGATTCGCGATCCGCAACGCAACGTGCCCTTGGCCCTGGCCCTGGGCATAATGATCGTCATCGCGCTTTACGTGCTCGCCAACCTGGCCTATCACGTGTCGCTGCCGATGGACCAGGTCGCCGGCTCCGATAAGGTCGCCGCGACGATGTGCAACTCGCTGATGGGCGACATGGGCGGCAAATTCTTCGCGCTCGGCGTGTTGTGTTCGACATTCGGGGCCACGAATTCGAATCTGCTGACCGGCCCGCGGATTTTTTTCGCGATGGCTCGCGACGGGCTGCTGCCCTCTTCGATCCGGCGGATTCACGGCCGCTTCGAGACCCCGGCCAACGCGATCGCGCTGCAGGCGGCGTGGAGCATCGTGTTGATCGCCGCGGCGTTCAAGTGGAAAGACAAGCCCGGCGAAGCATTCGACGCGCTCACCGATTTCGTGATCTTCGGCGGCACGATCTTTTACGCGCTGGCCGTCGGCGCCGTGTTCGTGCTGCGCCGTCGTCGGCCCGACTTGCACCGCCCTTATCGCACCTGGGGCTACCCGTTCACGCCGGCAGTGTTTTTGGCCATGTATTCGGCCGTGATGGTCAGCCTGCTGACGGAAAAGTGGGTGCAATCGTTTTCCGGCAGCCTGTTGATCGGCGCCGGAGTGTTGTTTTATCAGTTCGCCAAGCGGCGCACGAGTTGGTCGGCGGCCGCCGAGCCGCCCGCGTTCGAATAGCGTGCCATGGTTTAGCCAGTCGCATTTCGTTCACGGATCGAGTTTCTGCTGCGCGGCCAACAGTTTCCGCAGTTCGGCGACCCGCGCCGGCTCGGCGGCAGCCCGATCTTTGGCCTCGGCCGGATCGTCGGCCAGGTTGTAAAGCTCGACCGTTTTTTCTTTCCGCCCCGAGACGATCAGCTTCCAATCGCCTGCGAGCAGCCCGGTCGCGGGACCGGTGTTCCAGTAGAGCGCCGGCGCCGCCGACATTTCGCCCTGCCCGCTCACCAGCGGCCACGCGTCGCGGCCTTCGAGCTTCCAGCCGGCGTCGGTCTGGGCGCCGACTAGCCGGGCGATCGTGGGCAGCCAGTCGAGATAGCTTACCGTCTCTTTGACCGCGCCCGGCTGCAATCGGCCGCGCCAATGGACGAAGGCCGGCACGCGGACGCCCCCCTCGTAGAGTTCGCCTTTCCAACCGCGCAGCGGGCGGTTGTCGCCCAGCGTCGGGTAAGGGCCATGCTTGCCATCGTAGTCGGTCTTCGAGAAATGGTCGCGCTGGCCGCCGTTGTCGCTGGTGAACAAGATCAGCGTGTCGTCCATTCGCCCGCTTTTCTCCAATGCGTCGATGATGCGGCCGACCGCGGAGTCCATGTGCGCGACGCTGGCGGCGAACATCCGCCGCGATGGGTCGCGGATCGCTTCTTGATACGGCGCCGCCCAAACTTCGTCTTCCTGCAACGGAACGTGCGGCACGCTGAAGGCCGTCCAGAGGAGGAACGGGGCCTCGCGCTTCGTCGAGAGAAATCGCACCGCTTCGGCGGCGATCAAGTCGGTCGCGTGCCCCGGCTCGTCGATGAATTCGTCGTTGCGATGCCAGGTGCGGTCGCCGTTTTTGTAGCGATGCGCGAGCTGATCGAG
>DATNEC010000109.1:0-4377 GCA_035606815.1 Pirellulales bacterium | reverse complement strand
AAACGGCGCCCAGGCCATGCTGCACCTGCGCGCGATCTACCTCAACGGCTGCTGGGACGACTTTGTAAACGACCGCATTGAAACTGAGCAAACCCGGCTATACCGGCACTCTGCGGCATAGAGAAATGCGAGTTACACCCTTTCGCACCGACGAAGAAAAGCGGCGCGGAAATACTCAAAGCCGACCAATGGGAGGGCCAAAGTCTGAGGTACGGCATGTACAGAACAAACTTGCGCTTCTCTTTTTCAGCACCTGACTCCCATCTCCCTCATCTCCTCCGCATCCCCCTATCTCCTTCAAGAAACGTTCGCCCTTGCTGCCCGCCGACCACTCAAGATTGCTTTTTGAGCGCGATCGTCATATAAACAGCCATCGATGCTTTGCTTCCCATCGGATGTTCGCCGGCCCGCGGCTGGCGAAGCGTCCATCGAAAGGAGTAGGCCGCGATGATTACGATGCTCGGTTCTCCGCGTCGTTGTTGCGATGGTTTCACTCGCCGCGAAACCTTGCGGGCGGGCGGCTTGGCCATGCTCGGCGGACTCAGCCTGCCACAATTCTTCGCGATCGAAGAGGCGAAAGCCTCGACCGCGGCGCCAGGCAAGGCCAAGAGCGTCATCGTGCTGTATCTGTTGGGCGGCGCGCCGGCCCAGGACATGTACGATCTCAAGCCCGAGGCGCCGGCCGAAGTCCGCGGCGAGTTCAAGCCGATCGACACCAGCGCGCCGGGCATCCAGGTTTGCGAACTTCTGCCGCGCACGGCGAAGTGGATGCACAAGGCGGCGATCGTCCGCAGCGTGAACCACAAGGGAGGCTGCCATAACACGCTGCCCAGCTACACCGGCTACGAACAGCCGCTCGACAACATCGTTTCGACCAAGGACACTTATCCGCCCAGCATGGGCTCGGTCTGCGAGTACCTGAACCAATCGCCGGGCGTGCTGCCGGCCTACGTTTACATGCCGTGCTATTTGGGCTGGGGCCAGAACATTCGCCGGCCCGGCCCCTACGCCGGTTTTTTAGGCCAGCGCTACGATCCGCTCTACACCGAGTGCAGCCCGTATATCGACAAAGAGGTTCCGCGCGAATCGCCTGGGTACCCGCAGGTGCTGCGCGGGGCGCCGCGGGTGCCCCACAGCACTTTGGAAGAGGGCCTGACCATTGACCGGCTCGAGTCGCGCCGCAGCCTGCTGGCCCAGATCGACGATCAATTGCGCGCCGCCGAAGGGCAGCCCGCCCTCGACAAGTTCGATCGCCAGCGACAGCAAGCTTTCGACTTGTTGACTTCGCAACAAGCCAAGGCCGCCTTCGACCTGGAGCAGGAAGACCCCAAGCTCCGCGACAGGTACGGCCGGACGCTGTTCGGCGAAAGCGCGCTGGTCGCCCGGCGGTTGGTGCAGGCCGGAGTGCGGTTCGTGAACGTCACCTGGGACTGCTACTGGGACCGTCTCAAGCTGCAGTACGACTGCTGGGACACGCACGTTCGCAATTTTCCGATCTTGCGCGACTACAACCTGCCGTATCTCGACCTGACCTACGGCGCGTTGATGGAGGATCTCGACCAGCGCGGCATGTTGGAGGAGACGCTGGTGGTGGTGCTTACCGATTTCGGCCGCACGCCCAAGATCAACGCCCGCGGCGGTCGCGACCACTGGACCTTCTGCTATTCGGTGCTGTTGGCCGGCGCCGGCATTCGCGGCGGCACAATCCACGGGGCCAGCGACAGCCAATGCGCCTACGTCAAGGACCAACCGGTCAGCACGGGCGATATCTGCGCGACGATCTATCACTGCTTGGGCATCGATCCGGAGATGACCGTGCCCGACCAGCTCAACCGTCCGATCGCCGTCGCCCACGGCGGTCGGCCGATCCGCCAGGTTTTGAGCTGACTCGTCTCAAGGCGAACGTAGGCCGGACTTCCCAGTCCGCCGACGGCGCCAACCTTTCCGCCGTGGATGAACAATCCGCGCCGAGATGCTACGATGGCGGCGCGTGCTGCGGAAATCCCCTCTGATTTGCCTGGAGGATTCGTCGAGTGGAACGTTTCATCTGGTTGGGTCTCTTATCGTTCGGAGGCGCAGCGGCCGTCGGTCAGGCCGTCGCCCAAGAGAAGTCGTTGCCCTTGGCCGCCTATGTGGCCAAGCCCGACGACAGCTATCGCTGGGTCAAGCGCCGCGAAGGCATGTTGGGCGAGACCGCTTACGTCGAACTGACGCTCACCTCGCAAACCTGGCGCGAGATCGTCTGGAAGCACCAGCTTTTCATTCTCAAGCCCAAACACGTGCGCAATCCGTCGCAGGCCCTGTTGCTGATCGGCGGCGGAAGTTGGCGAGACGAGTTGGCCGCTCCGATCGATCCGAAGGCGGCCGACAGCCCAGCCGCGCCGCTGCCCAAAGAAGCGGCGCTGCTGGCGACCCTGGCGAACGAAATCGGCTCGCCGACGGCGGTCCTTTTGCACGTCCCCCAGCAACCCATCTTCGACGGCAAGAAGGAAGACGAGATCATCTCCTACACCTTCGAGCAGTACTTGAAAACGGGCGACGCCACCTGGCCGTTGTTGCTGCCGATGGTCAAAAGCGCCGTGCGCGGGATGGACGCCGTGCAGCAGTTCGCCGAACAAGATTGGCAGATGAAGATCGAGCGGTTCACCGTCACCGGCGCCTCGAAGCGCGGCTGGACCACGTGGCTCGCGGCGGCGGTCGATTTGCGCGTGCAGGCCATTGCCCCGATGGTCATCGACGTGCTGAACATGGGCCCGCAGATGAAGCATCAACTCGAAAGCTGGGGCAAGTTTTCCGAGCAGATCGCCGACTACACCAAGCGCGGCATACAGGCCAGCGGCGACACCAAGCCGGGCGAACGGCTGCGCGGGATCGTCGATCCCTATAGCTATCGCGAGAGCCTGATTCAGCCCAAGCTGATTCTGCTGGGGACGAACGACCGCTATTGGACGCTCGACGCCTTGAATCTGTACTGGAACGATCTGCAAGGGGAAAAGCACGTGCTGTACGTGCCGAATCAGGGCCACAAGCTGGCCGATCCCGAGCGGGTCGTCGGCAGCATCGCCGCGCTGCACCGCCAGGCGGCCGGCGAACTGGCCTTTCCCAAGCTCGACTGGAAACTCGACGCGGACGACGCGGCGCTGCGATTGAAGCTCGCATCGAGCGCCGCGCCGGCGCAAGCGCTGGCCTGGATCGCAACCTCGCCGACTCGCGACTTCCGCGACGCGAAATGGAGCAGCGAAAAACTGGAACTTGTCGACGGCGCCTATCGCTACGAAATGCCCCTGCCGGCGACGGGCCACGCGGCCCTGTTCGGCGAACTGAAATTCAAAGGCGATTCGCTCCCCTATTATCTATCGACCAACGTGAAGCTGACGTCCGCCTCCGAGCAGCAGAAGTGAGAAGATCGCCGATGAAAATGTTCTTGCAAGGCCAATGGGCCGACAAGCCCGAGAAAATCGAAGTCAAAAATCCTTACGACGGCGCCGTGATCGATTGCGTGCCCAAGGCCGACGCCGCCGACGTCGACCGGGCGCTGGCCGGCGCGGTCGAAGGCGCCAAGCTGATGCGCCGAATGCCGGGGTACGAACGGTCCAAGATTCTCTCGCGCGCCGCGCAACTGCTCGGCCAGCGCGTCGAAGTCCTGGGCCGCACGATCAGCCAAGAGGAAGGCAAAACGCTGGCCGAAGGGCGCGGCGAGGTCGAACGGGCCGTCGAAACGTTGCAGCTTTCCGCCGAAGAGGCGAAGCGCCTCAGCGGCGAGGTCTTGCCGCTCGACGGCGCCCCCGGCGGCGCCGGCAAGCTCGGCTTTACTTTGCGCGTGCCGTGCGGAGTGATCGTCGCCGTGACGCCCTTCAATTTCCCGCTGAATCTCGTCTGCCACAAGGTCGGGCCGGCCTTGGCGGCGGGCAACGCCGTCGTCGTCAAGCCGGCCAGCGACACGCCGCTGTCGGCGCTGCAACTGGTCGAAATCCTGCTCGAAGCCGGTTTGCCGCCCCTGGCCGTCGCTTGCATCACCGGCTCGGGCGGTTCGATCGGCGAGGCGCTGGTCGGCGATCCGCGCGTGCGAAAAATCACGTTCACCGGCAGCCGCGACGTCGGCGAGCGGTTGTGCAAAACGGCCGGGCTGAAAAAGATCACGCTTGAACTCGGCTCCAACAGCCCTTTGGTCGTGCTGCCCGACGCCGATCTGGAAAAGGTCGCCGCCGCCGCGGTGCTCACCGGGTTCGGCAACGCGGGGCAGGTCTGCATTTCGACTCAGCGCGTGATCGCCTCACGCGCCATTTATGCCGACTTGCTCGATGCGCTCGCGCCGAAGGTCGCCGCCATCAAGGCGGGAGACCAACTCGATCCGGCGACGCAGATGGGGCCGATGGT
>DATNEC010000148.1:0-8724 GCA_035606815.1 Pirellulales bacterium | reverse complement strand
GAGTGCGTTCTTGACGTCTTCGAGTTTGAAGTGCCGAATGACTGCCTCAATCTTCTTCATGGAAAATCTCCCAATGTAAGGCTTTCACCGCAGCACCCTCCGGGCCCGCCACGCGACGGACAGGCGCTCAGGAAAACAGTTTTCCTCTCGCTCAATTATGCTGACGCCGTGCGACGGCGCCAACAATCCGAAATCGAAATCGGCCCCTCAAATAAAGATGTAACCTTCCTCGCCATGCTGGCTGACGTCCAATCCTTGAATCTCCTGCTGCTGCGAGACCCGCAATCCCATCGTGACGTCGAGCACTTTGAGCAGCACGAAGCTGACCGCGGCCGAGAAGACCCACGTCAAGGCCGTCGCGGCGATTTGGCCCTTGAACAAACCGCCTTGTTCCAGCAGGCCCAGCGGCTCGGCGCCGTAGACCGCTTGGGTGGCGAAAACGCCGGTCAGAATCGATCCCAGCGTTCCGCCGACCCCGTGGACGCCAAAGGCGTCAAGCGAGTCGTCGTAGCCCAGCTTGGCTTTGAGCCACAAGCACGAACCACAGCAGACCAATCCGGCCAAGGCGCCCATCGCCAGGGCCGGCATCGGCAGCACATAGCCGGAAGCGGGCGTGATGCACACCAGCCCGGCCACGGCGCCCGAGCACGTTCCCAGCACCGTCGGCTTGCCGCGCACGACCCATTCGGCGACCGCCCAGGCCACGGCCCCGGCCGCAGCGGCGAAGTGCGTGGCGGCGAAGGCAGAAGCGGCCTGGGCGCCCGCGCACAATGCGCTGCCCGCATTGAAGCCGAACCAGCCGACCCACAACAGCGCCGCGCCGATAATCGTATACGTCAGGTTGTGCGGAGGCATCGGCTGATGGCCGTAGCCCAAGCGGCGGCCCATCACCAGCGCACAAACCAGCGCCGTGATTCCCGACGAAATATGCACGACCGTTCCCCCCGCGAAATCGAGGGCGCCGAAATCGACGCCGCCGAGCTTTGAGTGCGGGCTGCCGAAGGCCAGCACGCCCCCGTCCCAAACCCAATGGCAGAGCGGACAATAAATCAGCAGCCCCCACAGGACCATGAAGACCACCATCGTGCTGAATTTCATGCGCTCGGCGAAGGCCCCGCAGATCAACGCCGGAGTGATGATGAAGAACATGCCCTGAAACAGCATGTGCGTCAGCCGCGGGATGTAGGTTCCGTCGGGCGTCTTTTCCAACGGGTAGTCGGTCGGGCTGGTTGGCTGCACGTTCTGCATGCACAGATACTCGCCGTTGCCGATCCAGCGGTTGAAATCCTCGCTGCTTGGATCGCCGCCAAACGCCAGCGAGTAACCGTAGACGGCCCACAGCACCGTATTCAGGCCCATCAAGAAGAAGCACTGCATCATCACGCCCAGCACGTTCTTCTTGCGCACCAGGCCGCCGTAGAACATCGCCAAGCCCGGCGCTGTCATCATCAGCACCAGCGCGCAAGAGACCAGCATCCAGGCATGATCGCCGCGATCGACGG
The DNA here is from genome assembly GCA_035606815.1 of Pirellulales bacterium. Taxonomy (GTDB): domain Bacteria; phylum Planctomycetota; class Planctomycetia; order Pirellulales; family JAICIG01; genus JAICIG01. The sequence continues at coordinate 7,222 of DATNEC010000148.1, read as the reverse complement.
CGGGCGGCGAACTCGCCGCCGCGTCTTCGGCCCAGAGCGGACCGGCGAACGCTAGAACCCCCGCCAGTGCGCATAGCACGGCGCCCAATAATTTACGGACCGACATCTGACGCTCCCTTCGAGAGGAACCTTGACTGCGCAAGCAGACCCGCCAAAAGGTCTCACCAAGCCTCTTCGAAGAACGCGCCGCCTGGCCGGACGCAATCGCCGCCCATTCCGTGGACCGTCGATCGCCCGAACCCGCGAACTTCAACGGCGGCTAGAATAACATGGGAAGGATGGCGACGGAAGGATGAGGGTTGAAAAAAAGGGGCCGCTGGCATCGCGGCGGGGGCGAGGTGGCGCCCGCTTTCCAGCGTTGAGAACCTTGATCCGACCTTATCGTCGATGATTGTCGCCGGGCGTCCAGTCGGGCCGCGAGGCGACGATCATGCGCGACGAAATCAGCGAGCTCGTTGGCCCGCCCGCGGTTGGCGCGACGGCCAGCGGCGCCGCCGGCAACAGCGCCGCGGGAGGACAGCCGAACGACTCCGACGGGCATTCGAGCACCAGCTTGCCCTGGGCCTCTTTCAGCTTCGCCTGGGCGATCTTCCAACCCACGATGCGATGCGTTTCGTCGCTTTGCGCCTGGAAGGCCTTGAGCCGGGCCGATGAAATCTCGGCGAACGAGGCCTCGTCGATTTTCTGCTTGCCCCGCAGCTCGGCGATCCTTCGCTCCCAGGCCGCCGCCTGCTCTTTGGCGATCGCGATCTCGCGCAACCGCGCTTCGACCGTCCGCACGGCCTGCTGGATCTCGCTGGTGACTTCCAAGCGGCGCTGTTGGGTGAAGTCGGCCAGTTGACGCCGGCGCACGGGCAGTTCGCGCTGTTTGGCTTCGCCGCGCCCGAACAAATCGCGGAGGCCGAACAGTTCCATCAACCCCGTGAACTTGCTTTGCGATCCGAGCAAGCCGCTGGCGCCGGCGACGACCTGCCGGGTCACGCCGAGCGTCTCGGTATTGATCGACTGCGGCAACGAGGCCAAGAATTGCATCTCCGGCCGCAACGACAGCCCCTCTTGCACGGCGGCGGCCATGTCGATCGGCTCGACGACGATTCTCCAATCGGTCGCCGGCCAGATGCGCGCCGCGGGGTCGGTCGTCTCCAGCCCCAACAGCCGCACCAATTGCGCGTTGAGCTGTCCGACTTTCAGCTCCAAGTCGGTTTGCCGATCGAGCAAGTCGATGCGCTGCCGGGCGAACTCGCTGTCGTCGAAGGGAATTTGCATCCCTTGACCGCGCAATCGCTTGATCTTGGCGGTGGCTTCGCCGATCTCGGCCACGCTGGCCGCGAGAATCGACAAATTGGCTTCGGCCTCGGCGATGGAGTAATAGGTTTCCAAGGCGCCGCTGGCCGATTTGTTGCGGGCTTCCAACTCGCTGGCGCGCAACGCCCGGATGCGCAAGCGGTCTTCTTCCGAAAGACCGTGGCGGGGCGAGGCGCCGGCTTGCAGGCTGCGGCGTTCGGCCGCCATCGAGTTGCCCTGCGTCGAGGCGGCGGCGGCCATGCACTGGCAGGCCTCGGCGGAAAGCGCGCGGTAGTTGGCCTCGGGCGGAAAAGGGCGGCCGAGAACTTGATCGACTTCCTCGGGCGATTGCACGCCGCTCACGTCGAAATCGAAACCGGCCGGAGTGATTTCCGGCAGGGTCGTTTCCAGCGCCGCGGTCGAAACCGAGAACGCCGCTGGGCGGCAGCAGTTGGCACGATGGGCGCAGCCCGCCGCGGCGGCGGACGAAAGCAAGCCGAACAAACTCCAGCGAAGCCAAGCGGGCATTCTCGCCCCCCAATCGCGGCGCAGCGTGGACCCCTGTCTTCCCTGTCATCGCCGCTAGGAGACGATTCCTTGGAACAATTCTTATTCGCCCTATCCGTAGCCATGCTCGGTAAACCAAGCCCAAGCCGCCTCGGCTGCCTTACGCGCAGGGTTGACCCGATAGCCCAGTTCTTGGACGGCCCGCGCGCAGGAAAAATGGTGTTCCAGGGTCGAGATTGCGGCCGCGGCGGAGTTGATATCCGGCTCGCGGCCGGCGACGCGCCCCCAGGCGCTGCCCAGGGCGCCGATCGAATAGGCCAACCACTTGCGGATGCGCTTGATCGGCGGAGGCCCCCCGGTCACCTGGGCGAAAAGCCGCCAGGCTTCGAGGTAGGAGAGCGACTCGCCCCCCAAAATGTAGCGGCGTCCGACGGCCCCCCGCTCGGCGGCGGCCAAAATGCCGGCCGCCACCTCGCGCACGTCGCAGAAATCGTTGCCGCCCGGCGGGGCGAACCGGGCCTGGCCGCGCGCCACGGCCAGCAACATGCGGCCGCTCGAGGGCTTCCAATCCCACGGCCCGAGCATGAAGGCCGGGTTGACCACCACGGCGTTCAGCCCCCGCTGGGCCTGGTCGAGCACGATTCGCTCGGCTTCGCGCTTGGTCGTCACATAGGGGCAAAGCACGTGGCCGTCGACCGGCGTGTCTTCGTCGGCCGGAGCGGCCCTCGATCCGCAACCCATCGTGTCGACCGTCGAAACATGAACCAGCCGGGCGCCCGTTTCAAGGCAGGCGGCGGCGACGTTCCGCGTGCCCTCGACATTCACCGCGTGCTGCTCGTCAAGCCCGCTCCAGCCAATGTGTACCTTGGCCGCCGCGTGGACGACGCAGTCGGCCCCTCGGCAAGCTCGCAGGACCGACTGCGGATCGCGGACGTCGCCGCGGGCGATCTCGACGTCGAGCTGGGCGAGCGGCCGGCGGTCGGAGGTTTCTCGTTCGAGAACTCGCACCTGGCGGCCCCGCTCGAGCAGCAGCCGCACTACGTTGTTTCCGACCAAGCCGGTGGCGCCCGTCACGAACGTCAACATCTTTTCCGCCTTAGGGTTAAGCTGCCCATTCTCCAAATTGCCTGATCGACCGAAAGAGGCGGCAAAAGAATTTCGAAAAAAATCGTCCCAGGGATGTCGGGTTTCTTTGGCGGATTTCGACTGGATAGTTACGCAATGGCGGGGAAGGTACATGCGGCGGCGCGACTGCCTGGCTTGGCCGGGCAGTCGTGTCGTCCCGCGCCCTTGCGGCCGGCGCCTTCATGTATCCGTGGGCGGCCCCTAAGATGGCGGCATGACGACCGACCTAATTCTTGGCACGGCGGGACATATCGACCATGGCAAAACGGCGCTCGTCAAAGCCCTGACGGGCGTCGATACCGATCGCCTGCCGGAAGAAAAGCTGCGCGGCATCACGATCGAACTGGGCTTCGCCCAACTGGCGCTCGGCGACTGCCGGCTGGGCATCGTCGATGTGCCGGGGCACGAACGCTTCGTGCGAAACATGCTGGCCGGCGCCACCGGCGTCGATCTGGCGCTGCTGGTCGTCGCCGCCGACGATTCCGTCAAGCCGCAGACCCGCGAGCACCTCGATATTCTGCGGCTGCTGGACCTCGACGCCGGGGTGATCGCCATCACCAAGTGCGATTTGCCCGACGCCGATTGGCTCGACCTGGTCGAAGAGGAAATCCGCGAGTTGGTCCGCGGCACGTTCTTGGAATCGGCGCCGATCGTGCGCACGAGCGTCGTGACCGGCCAAGGGCTGGACGACTTGCGCGCCGCGCTCTTGGCGGCCGCCCAACAGGCGGCCCATTCGCTCCGACGTCGGGCCCTCGCCGGTCCGTTTCGGATGGCGATCGATCGCAGCTTCACCATCGCCGGCCACGGGACGGTCGTGACCGGCAGCGTGGCCAGCGGCCGGGCGAAAGTCGGCGACGAATTGTCGTTGGAGCCGGGCGGAGTGCGAGTCCGCGTGCGCGGCTTGCAAAATCACGACGCGCCCGCCGAGGAGGTCCATCGCGGCCAGCGCGCGGCGATCAACCTCGCGGGCGTGCATCACGACGAGATTCGCCGCGGGCAAGAACTGGCGGCGCCCGGCCATTTGGTCCCCAGCCGATTGCTGAGCGTGCAGTTGAAGCTGCTCGAATCGGCCGAACGGCCGCTCAAGCATCGCTCGCGCGTGCGCTGCCATCTCGGCACGGCCGAGTTGATGGCCTCGGTCGTGCTCATCGATCGCGAGCGGCTGGCGCCCGGCGAGACGGCGGCGGCGCAGTTGTTTCTCAGCGAGCCGGCCGTCGCCGTGTGGGGACAACCGCTGGTGATTCGCAGCGAGTCGCCGCTGGAGACGATTGGCGGCGGGCGCGTGCTCGATCCGAAAGCGCCAAAACTCGCGCGCCGCCAAGGCGAAGCCCTCGCGCGCTTGGCCGAACTCGCCGCGGACGATCCGCTCGCGCGGGCCTCGGCCGCAATTTATTTCTTCGGCCTCGGCGAATGGACGCCCGCCGATTTGTCGCGCTCGGCGGGCGCGGACGATCCCGAGGCGGCCGTGGCCGAATTGCTGCGCCGCGGCGATTTGCAAGAATTGCGGTTATCGGCGGGCCGCACGCTGCTGGTCCATCGGCTGTTTCTCGAAGAGCTTTTCGGCCGGGTCGAGTCGCTCTTGGAGAAGGAGCATCAGCGGTTCCCGCTGCGGACGATGCTCGACCGTTCGCCGCTGGCGGCCCGGTTGGCGTATCTCGGCAGCGACGCGCTCGTCGACGCAGTGCTCGAGGCGATGCGCCGCGCCGGGCGGCTCAAGGCGACCGAGCGAGGCATCGCCTTGCCGGGACGCGGGCCGCAGTTGAGCAACAGCGAACAACGACTGTTCGCGCAAATCATCGAGGGTTATCGCGCCGCTGGGTTTCAGGCGCCCACGGTCGACGAAGTTCGCGCGCAAACGCCCAAGAACCAGCAAGCCGTGCCGCAACTCGTCGCCCTGGCCGCCGCCGAAGGACAGTTGATCGAAGCGGCCCCCGGCTTCTATCTGCACGCCGACAGCGAACGCCGCTTGCGGCACACTCTGGGCGAACGCTTGGCGCTCGGCGCCGGCCTGACGGTCAGTGAAATCCGCGAGATTTTGGGCGTCAGTCGGAAATATGCGGTGCCTCTGTGCGAGTATCTCGACCGGATCGGCTTTACGCGGCGGGAAGGGGATTTGAGAGTGAGGGCGGGGGAGGGAGTGAGGAGTGAGGAGTGAGGAGAGACGGGGATGCCCGATTAACTAATGAACTGGAGCACGACGTGGAAAAACCTCATAAAAAGCTCAAGGTTTGGCAGCAATCGATGGAATTGGTGACGAGCGTTTATCGAATCACGGCTTCGCTGCCTGTCGAAGAAAAGTACGGGCTGACTAGCCAAATCCGCCGCTCGGCGGTATCTATTGTATCGAACATCGCGGAAGGCGCCGCTCGACAGAGCAATGCCGAATTCGCACGGTTCTTATGCACCAGCCTCGGTTCGCTCAGCGAACTGGACACCCAACTAGACGTGTGCAATCGCTTGGGCTTTCTATCAACGGAGGCTCACCAGTCCTTGAATCGATCCCTGACCGAAATCGACCGCATGCTGATCGGTTTGCGCAATTCCGTTCGTCGGCGCCAGAAACCGGACTCCCCGAAATTAGAAAAGCCTAACACCTAGCCTCTGTCGTCATTCTCCTCACTCCTCACTCCTCACTCCTCACTTCCTCCCATGCCCCCAAACTTGCTCCGCAACATTCCGTCGGTCAACGAACTGCTCGAAAATCCGCAGCTCAAGGCGCTGGTCGACAAGGTCAGCCATCATGCGGTGGTGACGCGGGTCCGCACGTTTCTCGACGACCTGCGCCAGGAAGTGCAAAACGCCGCCGCCGACGTCAAGCTGCCGAGCGTCGCGGAATTGGCGGAGAAGATCGCGAATCGCATTCTGGAAACCGAAAAACCCTCGCTACGGCCGGTGATCAATGCCACCGGGGTGCTGCTGCACACCGGCCTTGGCCGGGCGCCGCTGGCCGAAGAGGCGATCGCCGAAATGGCGGCCGTCGCCCGCGATTATGCCAGCGTCGAGCTCGATCTGCCCGGCGGCCGCCGGTCGCAGCGCGTTGAGGCCGTCGAGGACTTGCTGCGCGAACTGACCGGCGCCGAGGCGGCGCTGGTCGTCAACAACAACGCCGGCGCCACCATGCTCGCGCTCGCCGCGCTCGCCGCCGGTCGCGAGGTGATCGTCTCGCGCGGGCAACTGATCGAGATCGGCGGCAGTTACCGGTTGCCCGACGTGATGAGCGCCAGCGGGGCGGTGCTGCGCGAGGTGGGCACGACCAACAAGACGCGAATCGACGATTACGAGCGGGCGGTCGGCGAAAAGACCGCGGCCCTCTTGCTGGTGCATCCGAGCAATTACGTCGTCGCCGGCTTTTCGGAAAGCGTCGCGCTCGCGGAACTGGTTCGTCTGGGCCGCCCGCACAATCTGCCGGTGATCCACGACATCGGCTCCGGGGCGCTGATCGACTTCGCCCAGTTCGGCTTCAACGACGAACCGCTGGCCGCGGCCAGCGTCAAGCAAGGCGCCGATCTGGTGCTGTTCAGCGGCGACAAACTGCTGGGCGGGCCGCAGTGCGGCATCCTCGTCGGCAAGCGGGCGCCGATCGAAGCCGCGGCCAGGCATCCGCTCGCACGGGCCTTGCGCGTCGACAAGCTGACGCTGGCCGCGCTGGCCGGCACGTTGCGATTGTATCGCGATCCGGAGCAGGCCAAGCGTTCGATTCCGCTCTTGCACTTTTTGAGCACGTCGGTCGAAAACCTCAAGGGCCGCGCCGAACGACTGGCCCCGCAGATGGCGGCCTGCCGCGCCATCTCCAAGGCCGAAGCCGTCGCCGACACGACGTATCTGGGCGGCGGCTCGGTGCCGACCCAAAAACTGGCCACCTGGTGCGTGGCCCTCGCGCCTAGTGAAATGAGCGTCGACAAGCTCGCCGCCCGGCTGCGCACCGGCAAGCCGTCGGTCGTCGGCCGAGTTCACGAAGAGCGGCTGTATCTCGACCTGCGCACGGTCTTTCCGCGGCAAGACATCGAACTGGTCGCCGCCGTGCAAGCCCTCGCCGACGGCGAGGCGCTGTAAGATATTCCAGTTGTTTCAAAGGAGGGTGCGGTCGTGGTAGCGACCAAGCTTCTATTTCAGCCAGCCTTGGACGAAAGCATGTCTTGCAAACAAGCCGCCGAGGCTATAACGTCGATTCGCCGGCTCGTCGGTTCCGATTTTCCGCGAAACCAATCCGGCGAACGACGGCTTGGCGCCGATGCGGGCCAGCCGAGAGGGGGAGCGAAAAGCGTGATTTATACGCCTCGCGAAGTCATAAATCGCTCGCCCGAGC
>DATNEC010000106.1:0-5544 GCA_035606815.1 Pirellulales bacterium | reverse complement strand
GAGTCGCCAAATCCCTTATGCGAAGTTGCGGCGTGCGGACTCGCATAACATGCGTCTTTCATCGCGTCAATTTCAAGTGGGCACAATGTGCGTCGCCGCAACCTGCCCCATCGCATCTAGAGTTCGCGTTGACCCTGTCCCGACAGTGAATCACGCAGCAGCCACAAAAGCAAGCGGGGTTGGCGTTTCGCTTGGGCCACGCAATAGGGCAGATACGCTTTGCCGTAGGGTACGTAGAAGCGGACGGGCGCGCCATCTCGCTGGGCGAATCGCAGCGATCGGCGCTCCGGTAGTCCGTAGAGCAGTTCCAATTCGCTCGACGTTCCGGCGGATTTCAGCCGGCGCAAAGCCTCGCTCGCGAGTTCGACGTCGTGGCTGGCCGCCGCGACGTGCCGGGCCCGGCCGGCCAAACGGTCGATGAGCTGCAAAAAACCTTCGCGCAAGTCAATTGCCGGGCACGAGGGGTCGGGCCATTGGCCTTTGACCACGCGCACGGCGATGCCGCAAGCGATGGCTTGCTCGGCGTCATCCAAGCTGCGCCGCCAGCGGCCCGGCAGCGAACAACTCAGATCGAGCGACGGATCGCCCGACGCGGCGGACAATGCCGCCCAGGCCTCGTCGGCGGTTTCCGGACCGAGCGAATCGAAATGAATTCGTACGCGATGGCGCCGCGCGCGGGCTAAGACTTCGTCGAGCAGGACTTTCGACGATCCCAGCGCGGGGAACTTGATCGACAAATAAGCGTCGAGCCTGGCGTCGGCGATCGCATCGAGCGCGGCCAGGTACTGGTCGGCCACTTCGCGCGGCGAATCGCCGGCGCCGTCCCAAAAACCGACGGTGGCGGAGAAATTCCGCTCGGCGAGCCGCCGCGACAGGCGCAGGGCGTCAGCGAGTTCGGGGCCGGCGATATAGGCCCGCGCCGCGCGTGCGGCCAGGGGCGTCAAACATTTCGAAGCGGCGCGGCGGAGCGGCGCCGCCAGGTTTCGCATGGCCGGCCGTCGCTGCCAGCGCTGGCGGCCGGCGCCCGCAGCGTCGCTGGCCAAAGCGGCCATCCCGCGGAAATTCGCCGGATATGCCCGCAGCGAGACGCAGGCCCGCTCGCGCTCGGTCCAAACCTGAATCCAGGGTTCGACCGTCCCCAGCAATTCATAGCATTGCAGCCCCTCGGCGACGGCCCGCTTGATCTGTTCGACCATCAACAGAATGCCGGGGCTGGCGCGCTGGAACCGCGGATCGTAGCCGACTTTGAGAACCCACAGCGCGCCGGCCCGCACCACGCTGATTTGCATCGCCGCCGTCTGGTCGCCGACGTGCAAGAAACCGAGTCGGAGCGAGCCTGCGCGCGCGGCATGCCGGGCATAGCGGCGGTAAAACTCGCCGCGCGTCGCGTCGCGGGCCAATGCCGTGCCTTGTTCGCCTTTCCACGATCGGCATTCGACGTCGAAGGCCAGGTCGAGCAACTCATCGACTTCATTTGGCGAAGGCGAAAGAATTTCGGTCGAAACTTGGCCCAACTCCTCCGCGTGCCGCCGCGAGCGGCGAACGTCGGAGCGGCGCCGCGACGAGATGTTGTTTTCGGGCGTCGCCCAGCTTGCGTCGAGCGGAATATACGGCGTGCTGGCCTGCGGCCGGCAAGCGATCCAGCCGCGGCGACCGTAGGCCCGTCGGACCGCTTCGATGGTCGGCGAGTCGGCCGGCAGGCGACCAAGCAGCACCGGCAGACCGCGACGGGCCAACTCGACGGCCAATTCATCGAGCGCCGCTTCGTCCTGGTAGACCAGATCGGCCGGCTCGTGCAGCTTGGCCAGATTGAGCAGTTCCCATGCTCCTCCGAACGACGTCGAAAATCGGACCAGCGGCGCCACGGCGGCGATGCGCTCGCCGCGGCGCAGACAGACGATTTGCAATCGACCGCCGCCAATGGCCGTCGCGGCGGCTTCGATCCACGCAAACGACTGCATCGGGCTGGCCGCCGCGGCGAACAGTTGCTCGCAATCCGTTTCGAGCGCGGCCAGGGCCGCCGCGGTCGTGAGAGTGATGAAGCGGTTGGCTGGCGTTCCCGCCGCGGCAGCCGACCCTTCCAATGGCACAGGATCGATAACGGTCGTCATCACGCCTCATTCTTCGTAGGTGATGCAGTCGTACAAGCGTCGCGGCTTGCGTGGCGCGCCGGCGCCGCGAATCGTGCGAGCGAAAGCAAGCGAGGACGCTTGCTCTACGGTAGCGGCTGCGCCGCGATATGCTGAAGCATAACCCACGTCCGCCGGCCAGGGCCGTCGGGGCGGCGCCTCCGCTCTATTCCCTCGAATCGCTACAGAGCGAACGCACGAGAGGCGAATAGTCGTCGTAGGGCGCGACATCGGGCGGGCCGGGCGCGTATTGATAAACCGAATCGGCTGCCCTGGCGGCGAGTGCGACGAGCGTCGAGGACACGGTTCCCCCGTCGGCGGCCCGCAACACGATCGAAGGCCCGCAGGGACCGCCCTGCGGCACGTAGTGGCCGCAAACGCGCTTGGCGGCCGTTAAAAACCCGGCAATCGAACCGATAGGCCGCGCCGTGAAGAGTTCGCGGGCCAATTTCAAGCGGGCGTCGTGCGGATCGTCCAGATCTCCGTTGGAAAGCAGATGCAAGCCGGGGCCCAAGGGCGCGCATTCGAGGCGGTCGCCGGCATGAATCACCGAACCCTGATGGCCATCGAGACAAATGTAGTTGGCGCCCGCGTATCGGCCCGTCGAAAGTTCGGCCATGGCGCGGCGCGCCGCTTCTTCGGCCGTAGGGCGCCCGAGCAAATCGAGGCACAATCGGCCGCGAGAGCGGGGCGACGGCGGCAAGTCCGCCTTTCGCCGATTCGTGACGGCGACCAGCACCCCGTACCGATTGACGCCCAGCCACGTTCCGCCCGCTCGCGCGTCTAGCCCGCAGAGCGCCTGCCCACTCGAATTTTCCAGCGCGACCAGCCGCGGCGGCAGCGTCGGCCGATCGAAGAACTCCTCGCGGTTGGCGGCGGCCAAAATCGGCGCTTCGGCTAGGCCGTGGAAGTAGAAGGCGAGCAGGCACATGAACCAGAAAAACCCTTATCGGTTTAGACAATCCCCAAATCGGCATAAGAGTTCTGTAGGGAACGCCCTCCGCGGCGTTCCGTGGACCGGCCGCGCGACGTCCCCTCGCAGTTCGCGGAACGCCGCGGAGGGCGTTCCCTACAGTCGTCGAGGGCAACATTACTCGTCTTGGTTGTCAAAACCGATTGGAGCGCCTAACGAAATCTTCGGATGAGCCAGTTGATCAGAGCGGCGCCGGAATATCGCGGCGGCAGAACACGATCGCCGCCGCCACATAGCAAGCCGCCGCCAGGCCGATCAATGCGCCGTCGTAACGCAGCGACATGCTCCATGCACGTTCCGGACTGACGACCATCACCTGCGGCTCGAAGGCGGCCAGAAAGGTGCCGTACATCAGCCAATCGTACTTCGGCGCCAGGCGGCCGACAATCTTGATCACCAGTTCGATCACGTAGAAGCCGCCCATGACGCCGATCGCCCGCCAGCGATAGCTATCGCAGGCCGAAATCAGCGAACTGGCCGCGGCGAGAAAAAACGTGAGCGCGAACAAATTGATCGCGGCAGGGATGAAATCGGCCGCCGAGACTTCGTCGGACAGTTTGCAGACGGCCAGCCCTTGCACGGTCCCCAGCCAGGCCGCGACGGCCAGCAGCGCGGCGCCCGCCGTGGTGACCGTCGCCTGCACGCCCAGCACGGCGAGGCGACTGATGGGCTGCGCCAGCAACATTTCCATCGTGCCGCGGCCGAGTTCGCCGGCGACGCAATCCGACCCGCGAGCCAGGCTCCAACTGAGCACGGCGAAGATCACCACCGGATCGACATAGGCCAGCGAGATTCGCCCCGTATCGGTCGCCAATTTCGCCAGCGGAATATTCACGAGCGAATGAAATTCGCCGGGCAGGGCCTGCAAGATGATTTTGTAGGCGCCCAGTTCGACCAGGCTCGTCAGCCACACGAACAGCCAATGAAAACCGAACATCAGCGCGACGAGCGCCAACAACAGCGGCCGGGCCTCGCGAATCGATTTCGACCACAGCGCCTTGTTCATCTTCGCACGCCCCTTGGATGACCGGCGTCCGCCGCCGAGTCGTCGGCGCCATTGCCGCTCTGCGGCGGATGATAGCTCTCATACACGGTTTTCAGCCCCAGCGGCTCGATCCTGACTTCGGCCAACGGCAGCGTCGCCAGCCAGCCGAGCAGCGGCGAGAGTTCGCCGGGCGTATGAATGGTCACGCCGCCATTGGAGGCGGCAATGGTCAACTGTCGGGCCAGGGCCGCGGGCGGCTGGGGCAGCGGCCCGGTCAACCGCGCGCGGATGCGATGCTGCCGGCGCACCTCGGAGACGCGCGCGACATGCACCAACTCGCCTTCCCGCAAAATGCCGACCCGATCGCAGGCCTGCTCGGCTTCGTCGAGCACGTGCGAAGAAAAAATTACCGTGCGCCCCGCCGAACGCGCTTCGCGGACCAAGGCCAACACGTCGCTGCGGACGTTCGGATCGAGATTGGCCGTCGGCTCGTCGAGAATCGCCAAAGGCGTATCGGCCGCCAGGACCGCCGCCAACGCCAGCTTCTGCCGCATGCCGGTCGAAAGCATCGAAACGTTGCGCGACAGCTCCAGCTTCAATCGATCGGCGAGCTCCAGCGCTTTGCGAAAGTCGGCGCCGGCGCGGGCGCCGCAAAAGAATCGCAACACCTCTCGCCCGCGCATCTGCCGGAACAACCGGGCGTCGCCCGGCAGATAAGCCACGCGGGCATGGACGGCGACGCTTTGCCGGTAGCAATCGAGACCGTCGATCCACGCTGAGCCCGCCGAAGGCCGCAGAAAGCCCATCAGCAGCCGAATCAACGTCGTCTTGCCCGAGCCGTTGGGGCCGAGCAAGCCATAGACTTCGCCGCGCTCGATTTGCAGGGCGCAATGCTTGAGGGCCGTCACGTCGCCATAGCGCTTCGCGAGCGATCGAGTTTCGACGAGCAACGGGGAACCCAACAACTCATCTCCGGCAGGTAACGGAACCACGACATCATTGTCGCGGTGCGGCCCGAGTTGGCAAGCCGGGGGATGGCAGTTGGGGATTGGGGCTTAGTGATTGGGGATTGGCGGCGCGGAGCCCGATTTCATCCTTCCGCCCTTCAACACGTAGTAGCCGAAACCTTCGATCAGCGGGAGCTTTCGCAATTCCTCCGCCGGCAACTCATGTCGCGCGGCGATATCGGCCCAGTCGGCCTGCACGGGGGCGATGACGTAGATCGATACGTCGGCATTGCCAACCGCGGCGCGGCGCGCCAGGGGCTGGCCGGCGCGCTGGAAATAATAAAGCAGGTTCCACTGGTCTTCCGCAGCGTAACAAACGCGAAACGGCCGGCGGCCGGCCGTCAATTGCTTGATCCGCTCGACCACGTCGGCCACGCGATAATCGGCGGCATAGTAGTTGAAGTACCCGTCGTGGGCGCCGCGATGCTCGCGACAATAAGCGGCCAGCCG
>DATNEC010000103.1:0-6735 GCA_035606815.1 Pirellulales bacterium | reverse complement strand
AACACTCGGCTGTGTTCCAAAAAGCGGTCGACAATGCTGCGGACGCGAATGTTTTCCGAAATGCCGGGCATTCCGGGCCGCAAACAGCAGATGCCGCGCAGCACCAAGTCGATCGGCACTCCGGCCTGGCTGGCGCGGTAGAGGGCCTCGATCACGCGATAATCGACCAGCGAATTCAACTTGGCGAAAATCCGCGAAGGCCGGCCCTCGCGGGCGCGCTGGGCTTGCTCCTCGATCAGCTCGATCGTGCGGCGGTGCAAATCGGCGGGGGCCACCATCAGCTTCCGCCAGCGGTGCCCCTGCGAATAGCCGGTCAGCAAATTGAACAAGGCCGAGGCGTCGGCCGCCATGTCTTCGTTCGCGGTGAACAGGCCCAGGTCGGTGTAGACCAGCGCCGTCGTCGGGTTGTAGTTGCCGGTCGAGAGGTGGACGTAGCGCCGCACGACGCCGCTTTCCTGGCGCACGATCAGCGACAGTTTGCAGTGCGTCTTGAGATCGAGAAAGCCGAACACCACGTGGACGCCCGAGCGTTCGAGCTGCCTGGCCCAACTGACATTCGCTTCTTCGTCGAAGCGGGCCTTCAGTTCGACCAGCGCCGTGACGTGTTTGCCGTTTTCGGCGGCCTGCATCAAGGCCCGCGTGACCGGCGAATCGCCGCTGGTGCGGTACAGCGTCTGCTTGATGGCCAGCACGTTGGGGTCTTTCGCCGCGCGGCTGATGAACTCGACCACCGGCTCGAACGAATCGAACGGATGATGCAGCAGAATGTCGCCGCGGCGGATGCTGGCGAACAGATCTTCGCCGCCGCGCAGCCGGCGCCCGCGCGGCTGGCGCGGCGTGAACGGCGCGTCGCGCAGGTGTTCGCGGCCCGGCACGCGGAGCAGTTCCATCATGCCCGTCAAATCGAGCGGGCCGGCGGCGCGATACACTTCGCTGTACGATTCGGTCGAGCCTTCCTCGGCCTCGTGAATTTCCTCGGCCTCGACGATCATCCGCACCAGGTCTTCGTTGCCGCTCGCGGCCACTTCCAGCCGCACGGCCTGCCCGCGCTGCCGCGCTTTGAGCCGGTCTTCGATCAGCCGCAGCATGTCGTCGGATTCTTGCTCCAACAGCTCGATGTCGCTGTCGCGCGTGATGCGGAACGTGGTGCTCGACTTGACGTCGAAGCCGCCGAACAACTCGGGCAGCCGCGCCGAAACCGCGTCTTCGAGCAAAATGAATTGCAATTCGTCGCCTGGCCCCAGCGGTACCAGCCGCGGCAGCACCTGCGGCAGTTGCACTACGGCGAACAGATGTTTGGGCCCAAGGCCGCTCTCGCGTTCGAGCATGGCCGCCAGGTACAAGCCGCGATTGTGGTATCGCGGGCTGGGGTGCGCCGGATCGACCGCCATCGGCGTGAGGATCGGAAACGCCCGTTCGAGAAAGAATTTATCGAGCACCGCCCGCTGGTCGGGATTCAATTGATCGTGTTTGACCAGCCGAATCTTTTGTTCGGCCAATTGCGGCACGACCGAGTCGTTCCAGCAGCGGTATTGCGCCGCGACCAACTCTTGCGTACGGGCGGCGATTTTTTGCAATTGCACGATCGGCCGCAAACCGTCGGGCGAGTAGTCCTCGGGCGCCCCGTCGCCGAAGGCCTGTTCGCGCAGGCCCGCCACGCGGACCATGAAGAACTCGTCCAGGTTGGAGCTGAAGATCGACAGGAACTTGACCCGCTCGAACAGCGGGTTCGAGTCGTCGACCGCCTCTTCCAGCACGCGCGCGTTGAACTCCAGCCAGCTTAGCTCGCGGTTGATGAAGTGCTCGGAAAGAAAGACTTGTTCAGGGGCCATCGCGCTCGACTGCTGTTATGGAATCCATGTGGGCCGGCCGCCCTCGTCCGGGAGACGCAAAACCCGGCCGAGGGCGGCCGGGCTACCTGGCAGGCGGCTAGGGCGCCTTACTCCAACCGCCCGACGCCCCTATAATCATAAATCTCGAATCGCCGGCGGAAAGCGAAGATTTAGCAGATATCGCCAAGACTGCCTACCGCCGGCGCAAAAAACCACTTGCGGGCGGCTTGGCGCCGTTCACGCCGACGCGATCTTAACGCCGTTGCTCAAAATCCGGCCTGCGCCGGTCCCCCCTTTGCGATGCCGGTCACCGAATCTTGGCGAACGCTATATCCCTTCGCCTCGCACGAAATTCGCCTCGACGGGCTGCGATACCACTACCTCGACGAGGGCCAAGGCGAACCGCTGCTGCTGGTCCACGGCAACCCGACTTGGTCGTTTTATTGGCGCGAGTTGGTCAAGGGGCTGCGCGCCAAGTATCGGCTGATCGTGCCCGACCACATCGGCTGCGGACTCTCCGATAAACCGCAAGGCTACGAATACCGGCTGGCGCGGCACGTCGACAATTTGCGGCGGCTGATCTCGCATTTGCGCCTGGACCGGATCACGCTGCTGGCCCACGACTGGGGCGGGGCGATCGGCTTGGGGGCGGCGGTTGCCCAGCCCGATCGATTCAGTCGCTTCGTGTTGTTCAACACCGCGGCGTTTCGATCGCCAGACATGCCTTGGCGGATTCGCGCCTGCCGCACTCCGTTGCTGGGGTGGCTGGCCGTGCAAGGCTTGAACGGCTTCGCCCGAGCGGCGGTATCGATGGCCGTCGAAAAACGCGAGCGAATGACCGCCGCGGTGAAAGCGGGCCTGCTGGCGCCGTACGACTCGTGGAGGCATCGGATCGCCACGCATCGCTTCGTGCTCGACATTCCGATGTCGCCTGAACATCCGAGTTACCAGACGCTCTTTGGGATCGAGCAAAAACTCGGGCTGCTGCGCGAGCGGCCGATGAAATTCATCTGGGGCATGCGCGATTGGTGCTTTACGCCGGCCTTTCTCGAACGGTTTATGGAGTTTTTTCCCGATGCGGAAGTCGAGCGGCTCGAAGATGCGGGGCACTATGTGATCGAAGACGCGCACGAACGCATCGTGCCCTCGGTCGAGCGGTTTCTGGCGGCGCATCCGCTGATCGGCTTTGACAATCCAAATCGGTAATCTCCTGGTCGACCGTCTGTAGGGAACGCCCTCCGTGGCGTTCCGGGATCCGCCAAGCGACGTCGCGCGGTCGCCCCGCGGAACGCCACGGACGGCGTTCCCCACAGAAGTCTTTGCCGATTTTGAATATCAAAGCCGATTAGGATTTAGGCATTGGAAGGCCGCCGAGAAACGTAGGATGGACCTCTGGTCCGTCGCCCGCGTGACGGACTTGGAAGTCCGTCCTACTCGGGGACCGGCGAGTATAAATTGGCAAGAGAATATCGGATGAACCATGACTCGCCGCTTTCGATCGGACAGTGCGCCTCGCTGGCTTGCCTGCTGGAGGCGACGGCCCCCAAGCCGGGGAACGTCCATCGCGGCGCCGACTTCGACGACCTGACGTATCTGGATTTCGCCGTCAGCGCCATTGCCATGGCGCCGGCCTTCGAGGACGCCGCGGCGGGCGCCGGCGTGGGACAAACCGTTTTGGCCGCGGTCCAGGCCATGCGGCGAGCGGTTGACGGCAACACCAGCCTGGGCGCGATTCTGCTGTTGGCGCCGCTGGCTTGCGTGCCACGCCGCGATTCGCTCGCGGCAGGCGTCAAGCAAGTGCTCGCGCGGTTATCGGGCGACGATTCACGACAGGTTTACGACGCCATTCGACTCGCCGCCCCGGGCGGACTCGGCGAAGTCGCTGAAGCCGACGTGGCCGGCGAGCCGCCCGACGATTTGCAGTTCGCCATGCGATTGGCTGCCGATCGCGATCTAGTCGCCCGGCAGTATGTGAACGGCTTCGAGCAGGTGCTGCAAGCAGTCGTGCCTTGGCTGGCCGAGGGGCTCGGTCGGCAGTGGTCGCTGGCCGACGTGATCGTGCGGACGCAGCTCCAACTGATGCGAGACTTCCCCGATAGCTTGATCGCCCGCAAGTGCGGACTCGACGTCGCCCGGGAGGCCGCGGCGCAGGCCGGCAAAACGCTCGAAGCCGGCGAACCCGGCGATGAAGATTATTACCGGGCGATCACCGACTTCGACTTTTGGCTCCGCGCCGACCATCACCGCCGCAACCCGGGCACGTCGGCCGACCTGCTCGCCGCCGGTTTGTTCGCCGCGCTGCGAGATGGCATAATTGAATTGCCGGTCAAGTTTTACGAAGCGCGGAACTCGCAGCGCGGAGTGCGGAGCCACGAATAAAACCGTTCCGTCTCCCTCGCTCCCTACTCTCTCACTCCCACTCCCCCCATGTCCGAATCCTACTGGGTCCGAGTCACGAAAGATTACCTGGTGTTCAGCGCCGGGCATTTCATCACGTTCAACGGCAACGTCTGCGAACGGCTGCACGGGCACAACTACCGCGTGACGGCCGAAGTTTTTGGCCCGCTGGATGAAAACCATTACGTGATCGATTTCATTGCGCTGCGCAACGCATTGCAGACGATCGTGCTGGAACTCGACCACCACATGCTGCTGCCGACCGGCCATCCGACCATCAAGGTCACCGCCGACGAACGAAGCGTCGAGGCCGTGTTCGAAGACCGCCGCTGGGCTTTTCCCCGCGGCGACTGCGTGCTGCTGCCGGTACCGAACACGACGGCCGAACTGCTGGCCCGCTACATCGGCCGCCGCTTGCTCGACGACCTGGCCGCGAAGACGGGCGCCCGGCCCAAGCGGCTGCGGATCGCGGTCGACGAATGCGAGGGACAAGTCGGCGTTTGCGAGTTGGAAGACGAGTAGGGGAGAGCTTTCAGTGTTCGGTGTTCCGTTTTCGTTTCCTGAACACTGATAACTAGTCTCAAGTTCCAGCCCGCTTGGAGCCGATACCCACCTCGGCGCCGTCGCTAAATCTCGCCCAGCCGTTTCAGTTCCGCGTCGCAGGCCAACGTGTCGAATAATCCGCTTCGCAAAGCCGCCATTCTGCTGATGAGCCTGCCGGAGGACGATGCCGGCAAGGTGATGGGCCAGTTGTCGGCCAAGCAGGTGGAAATGGTTTCCGTCGAAATCGCCAAGCTGGGCTTGATCAGCACCGAGGAGCAAGACGCGGCCATCAAGGACTTCGCCGAGGCGTCGCCCAACACGATCGGCGCCGGGACCGGCGGGCTCGACCTGGCCAAGAGCCTGGTCGAAAAGGCCCTGGGCAAAAACGCCTCGCCCACCATCGAAAGCGTGCGGCAGCAAATCGAGGCCATGCCGTTCGGCTTCCTGCAAAAGGTCGACAGCCAGAACCTGCTGACCTTCATCATGGACGAGCATCCGCAGACGATCGCGTTGATCATCTCTCACCTGCAGCCCTCGCAGGCCGCCAGCATCATCAGCGGCTTGCCCAGCGACCGCCAACTGGCCGTGGTCCGCCGCATCGCCACGATGGGGCAGACGAACCCCGAGGTGATCCACGAAGTCGAAAAGGGGCTCGAACACCGCATGTCGAGCGTGATGAGCCAGCAGTTCGAGAACGCCGGCGGCGTGGAGAGCGTCGCGGAGATTCTCAACGTCACCGACCGGGCCACCGAGCGCAGCCTGCTCGAAAACCTGGCCCAGGAAGACCCCGACCTGGTCGAGGAAATTCGCCGCTTGATGTTCGTGTTCGAAGACATCGTCAAGTTTTCGAGCAAGGACGTGCAAACGCTGCTCAAGAACGTGGAAAGTTCTCAACTGGCGATGGCCCTCAAGGGCGCCAGCGAAGATCTCAAGCAGAAGATTCTGGGCAACATGTCGGTGCGGGCCTCGGAAATGCTGCGCGAAGAAATGGAGTATCTCGGCCCCGTGCGGCTATCGGCGGTGGAGCAGGTGCAGCAGCAGATCGTCGACGTCGTCCGCCGGCTGGAAGACGCGGGCGAGATCACGGTCAACGCCGGCGAAGAGGTGGAAGAGTTTATTCAGTAGCAGTCGGAATCCGGAATGCGGAGGTCGGGATGAAAAAGAACGCCGGCGCGCTCCTTTTCATCCGGATATTCCCGGTTTCGAGTGGCAAACCCGCGGCAACTTCCGACATGTTCTCGGCGCGCCGCGATGCTTACGGGTTCCTCTTCTCTGTTCGGCGCGTTCTCATGAACCGTTCACCGGGCGGTTCACATGTGCTGCCCGGCTGGTTCTCGGTCAACTCGTATGCTATCGCGGCGAAGCCATGCGAACAGAGAAGAGGAACCCGTAATCCACGGCGCGCGGCGGAAACTTTGCCTGCCCACTTGAAACCCTGACGGGCCTTTCATCCGTCATCCTTCCGCCTTCATCCTTCCGCCTTCACCGTTCCTCTCTCATCCTTGCTCGCGCCGTCCACGCTCGGCACAAGTAGGAAACCTCGATCGGCTCGTCGCCGCGAGCAGCCAGGTATTCGGTCAGCTCTCGCATGAAGGCCGCGAATTGTTCGGGAGTCGAGAGCGTGCGAAGCCGGTTGTGGCTGCGCCACAAATCCAAATAGCGCGTGGCGCTCATGAATACCGCGTGGCGGACTTCATCGTAGGCGATGTCGGCGAAATCGCCGGTCGATGTCAGCGTCTGGCCCCAGTCTTGACTGCGGTAATTGTCGTCGAAGCCGGGGCGATGCCGCTGGATTGCCTCGCGAGTCCAAACCAGCGCCGGATCGCGGTCGTACTCGCGATTGTTCCAGAGCACGATGAAGAACCCGCCCGGCTGGAGAATCCGCCGCACTTCGGGCAAGGCGCGGGGCGGATCGGCCCAATGAAACGCCTGCGCGGCGACGGCCCAACGTTGTGAAGCGTCC
>DATNEC010000092.1:0-6827 GCA_035606815.1 Pirellulales bacterium | reverse complement strand
GCTCGAGCGGGTCCACTGCTTCGACTGGAAGACCGGCAAGCCGATTTGGAAGCACGTCTACGTTTGCGAGTATCGCGGCGTCGGCTACGAGGCCGGCCCCCGCGCCGCGGTCACGATCGACGAGGGCCGCGCCTACGCGCTGGGCGCGATGGGGCATTTGCACTGCCTCGATGCGGCCGACGGCACGGTGCTGTGGCAGAAATTCCTGAATCGCGAATACAACATCCGCATGCCGATCTGGGGCATCGCCGGCTCGCCGCTGATCGAGCAGGGCCTGGTGATCGTGCAGATCGGCGGTTCCAACGACGCCTGCCTGGTGGCCTTCGACAAGGCCACGGGCGAAGAGAAATGGCGGGCCTTGGGCGACGAGGCTTCCTACTCGGCCCCGATCGTGATCGAACAAGCGGGCCAGCGCGTGCTGGTCTGTTGGACCGGCGGCAATGTCGTCGGGTTGAATCCGACGACGGGTGAAGTTTACTGGAAACACCCGTTCGAACCGAGGCAAATGGTGATCGCGATTGCGACGCCGGTGGTCGATCGCGATCGGCTGTTCGTGAGCTGCTTTTACGATGGCTCGCTGATGCTCAAGCTCGATCGAGACCGCTTGGCCGTCGAGCAACTCTGGCGGCGGCTGGGGCCCAGCGAGATGAAAACCGACAGCTTGCACTGCATGATCGGCACGCCCCTGTTGGAGGGCGATTACGTATACGGAATCGACAGCTACGGCGAGCTGCGCTGCCTCGACGCCGCGACGGGCGACCGGGTTTGGGAAAGCCAGGAGCCGACCCCCCGAGTGCGCTGGAGCACGGTCCACATGGTCAAGAACCACGGCAAAGTCTGGATGTTCAACGAGCGCGGCGAGTTGATCATCAGCAAGCTTTCGCCGGCGGGCTACCAGGAGATCAGCCGGGCGAAGCTGATCGAGCCGACGATGCTGCAATTGCCGCTGCGCGGGGGGGTCTGCTGGTCGCATCCGGCCTTCGCCTATCGCCACGTCTTCGCGCGCAACGACGAAGCGCTCGTCGCCGCCGACTTGTCGGCGGAGTGAGGCGGGCGAGCGGTCGGAGGCCGGAGTAGCGAGAGACATGATTTCACGTGGATCGCTGGTCATCGCCTACATCGCGGCGACGGTTCTGAACGTAACTCCGGCCCTTCCGGACGGAGGGGATGACGCGGCTTGACTTGCCGCGCAAGCCGCCCGCGCGGTAACGTCGAGCACTTGCGCAACAGGGGCTCCAACGGGCAAAAATCATGATTTATACGCCTCATCCGAGACATAAATCATCAAGTGCGGCGGATCGTGCTCCCGTCCGGCAAATACGCTCTTTCGCCACGGCCGCCGCGGCGGCGATTTTTATAATTCGGGCCGAAAATGGCCCGGGATCTCCCCGTGATAGGCTCTGAAATGTCCTTTTTTCACGCGCCGCAGCGAAGCGTCTTGCGGCAAACGCCTGGAATTCTCGGCAAACGCCGCGGCGGACCGGCCGCCGAAATGAAAAAACGCGCGGCGATATAAACAAATCGGCGGAAATATAAATCACGCGAGGGCCGTTTTGGGTCATACGGGACTCGCTCCGATCGGCGCGTCAGCGGCAGACTGCGCATCAACGGTGAAGGGCTGGAAGGAGCCGCGTTAGCGGCGAAAGATTGTAGCCAGGGGCGCGAGCCCCTGGAGTCGTTTCGAAACGAAAACCGCTATCAGCCCCGTTGGGGGCGAAAGAACGGGGGGCCCTGTCTGCGGCCCCAATCGGCAACGGCCGCGTGCCGATTATCGGCCTTCAACCCGACTTTACCCTCTTAGGACACGGTCTCCTCTTGAGGCTTTTTGCGGTCTATCGACGAGCACAACGCCCTGACATGCCCCCGGCCGTTGGGCCGCTCCCACTCTCGGAACTGGCCTTCTCCGGGTCGTTCCGTTTTGGTATCTACGCCGGTTCATATCCTCGGGGGCGTTACGGAGAAGAGCGATGAAGCGGTTACTCATCCGCTTGTCCGCCTTGGTCGGCGTCGTGGCGGTGGGCACGGTGGCGATCGTGCAGGCCCAGCGCAGCTTGTCCCGAGCGGAAGCCCAGGAACAGACCGCGCCGCCGCGCGGCGCGGCGGCCAAAAAAACGGCCACAGCGAAGGCCAAAAACGACTTGCGCTCGGAGAACGCCCGCGCCCCGTCGAAACGCAGCTCGCCGAAACGCACAGCCGCCGATCCGTTCACGGCCCAGCCTTCTGGCGACCGATACGCCGATCGCTACGGCAGCGAATCTGGCGGCGGCTTGACCCCTGGCTACGATTTCAACAACCCGCCCGAGAAGCTGCCTCAAGAGGCCAATGGCTTTCCCGACGCCGCCGCGGTCGAAGGTTTGGCGGCGGCGGATGCAGAGCCCATGCCGCTCAGGCGAGATCCTTTCGGGGCCGTCGCCGAGGGCGATGGTCAAGCCAGCGGCCCGGCGCTGGGCGCCCCGCCGGCTAGGGTTCGATTGGCCGCCGCTGACGATGCCGTTGACGGCGGTTATGCGCCCGGATCGGTCCGCCAGGAAACGCCCGCGGCGGCGAAAGCCTCGCGGAAAAAAGCCGCCAAGAAAAAGGCCGCTGACGCTTTGCTGACCGATGCCGGTCCGCCGGATGAGACTGCCAGCGTCGAAGGCGATCGCTACGGCCGGCCCTTCAATGAGGGCCTCGACGGCGGCAGCCTCGAAGGTCAGAATTTGCCCTCCGAAGAACCGCAAGAGAGCGCCGAGCGGCTGAACGCGGCCAACGCCGAGTTCCTTGATGATCGCCGCCAGGATCAAGGCCAAGAGCCTTCCGGCGACGAAGGCGCCGGCAAGCCGGGCGGCAAGCATCTGGAGGGCGCGCAGACGCCGACCTTGACGCTCGAGAAGATCGCGCCCAAGGAAATCCAGGTCGGCAAGCCGGCGATCTTCGAAGTCCGCGTGCGGAACACGGGCAATGTCGTCGCCCACGGCGTCGAAATCCGCGAAGAAACTCCGCAGGGAACGCGGCTGCTGGGCGCCAATCCCCAGGCTTCTCAGGCCGACGCGGGCCAGGTCGTGTGGTCGATCGGAACGATGCGGCCCGGCGAAGAGACGACGGTCTCGCTCGAGGTCATGCCCATTTCCGAGGGCGAGATCGGCAGCGTGGCGACGGTCCATTTCGCCAGCCAGGCCTCGGCGCGGACGCGCTGCACGCGTCCTCAATTGACGCTCGAAGTCCAAGGCCCGCGCGAAGTGCTGATCGGAGAGAGCGCCACGCTGACGATCAAGGTCTCGAACCCGGGCACGGGCGCGACGACCGGCATCGTCCTTTCGGAAAGCATTCCCGAGCAGCTCGCGCACGCCGCCGGACCCGAATTGGAGTACGAAATCGGCGAGTTGAAGCCGAACGAAAGTCGGCAGCTCGAATTGACGCTCAAGGCGGTCAAGGCGGGCCAGGTCGTCAATCGCTTGATGGCCCGCGCCGACGCACAACTGGTCGCCAAGCAACAGACGCAACTGACCATCGTGGCGCCGCAGCTCGAAGTGGCCGTGCAAGGGCCCAAGAGGCGTTATCTAGAGCGACAGGCGACTTACACGATGTCGGTCAGCAACCCCGGCACCGCGCCGGCCAAGGAAGTCGAGCTGGTCACGCACCTGCCGAAGGGCTTGAAGTTCGTCGAGGCCAACAATGCGGGCCAGTACGATCCGCAAACCAACTCGGTCCATTGGCTGCTCGACGAATTGCCGCCGCAAGAAACCGGCCAGGTGATGCTGACGACGCTGCCCGTCGAACCGGGCGAACAGATGCTGCGGCTCGAAGGCACGGCCCAGCGCGGGCTTTCGGCCCGGCAGGAAGAGGTGATTCAAATCGAGGGCGTCGCGGCGATTCTGTTCCAGGTGGTCGACGCGGCCGACCCGATCGAAGTGGGCGGCGAAACGACGTATGAAATCCGCGTGGTCAATCAAGGCTCGAAGGCGGCCACCAATATTCAACTGCGGGCAGAATTGCCGGCCGAGTTGAAGGCCGTCGATGCCCAGGGGCCGACGCGTTACGAGCTGCAAGGGCAGCTCGTCGAGTTCGAGCCGCTCGCCCGTCTGGCGCCCAAGGCCGACACGACGTATCGGCTGCGCGTGCAAGGCTTGCGGGCCGGCGACTTGCGCGTGCAGGTGCAGCTCAAGACCGACGAAATGCGGACGCCGGTGACGAAGGAAGAAAGCACGCACGTCTACGCCGACGAATGAGCGGCGCGAATTCGGCACGGCCGCCCTCGGCCCGTGAAGATGTGGCGCCGCCGCCCTCGGCCGTGATTGCTCGGATTCCGGCCGAGACCGGCCGGACCGCAAACCCTGCTCGCCCAAGCCACCTTCAGGGTAACATGGAGACGGGCGCGAACCGCCGTGCGAATATCTAACAGCGGGCGCTTTTTTGTTGAGGAGGATCTTTGAAGGCACTATGCTGAAATCGCCGATTTGGGCTGACGCTCCCTACTGATTCTGTTAGAACGTCGGCGAGCACAAAAGGTTCGCTTATGGTTGCATCAAAGACCTCAACAGCCCCTCATCTGGGCGCCGGCCTGTACAGCATGGCCGATGCCGCCCGATTGCTTCGAGTTCATCCATCGACGCTTAGGCATTGGGTATCTGAGGAATCCGCGATAGTTCCGCGACACTTGCCGGCGGACGAACACGCGATCACGTTCGTCGAATTGATGGAATTGCATTTCATAAAGCTGTTTCGAGGCGAGGGCGTGTCGATGCAGACGATCCGCAGAGCATCTGCGGCTGCAACCGCAAAGTTTTCAACGAGCTATCCGTTTAGCGTTAAGCGTTTCGACACGGATGGACGGACGATTTTTGCGACCATGATGAAGGACGAGTCCGATACGGTGCTTGTCGAGGATTTGAAAAGTTGCCAGTACGTTTTTGACCAAATCGTAAAACCCTTTTTTAGAAAGCTCGAATTTCGTGGCACGCAAGACGTCGTGCGATTCTGGCCTATGGAGAAGAAGGGGCGAGTTGTCCTAGACCCTGAACGGAAATTCGGCAAGCCAATCGACGCAGCCTCGGGCGTCCCCACGAAAGCAATTTACGACGCCGTATTCGCCGGTGGCGGTCAATCGCCTCGTGACGTGGCCCGATGGCTGGACATTCCCATACAGGCGGTTGAGGCGGCGGTTGCGTTCGAGAATTCGCTGCTTGAGTGAAATACCTTTTTGACAACTGCATATCACATCGTCTCGTCAACATGCTCGCGGCGCTTGATGTATCCGCCGTCTCGCTCCGTTCAGTGCTTCCCCAGGACGTTGGCGACGTAGAGTTGTTCGCGTATCTAAATGGGAGCGATTCTGTATTCGTGAGCTGCGACCTCTCTCAGCGAACAAGACCGCTTGAGGCCAGGGCCCTCAAAGAAAGCGGAGTGACTGCCCTCTACCTAGGCCCGTTCTGGAGAAAGATGCAATTCTGGCAACAAGCCGTTTGGCTGGTCACGAGATGGGAGACGATCGACAAGGCTGCCTCAAGCGCGGTGAAAGGCAGTTTTGCGGAGATCAAGAGAAACGGAAAGGCGCTCTACTTCACGCTCTAACCGTGCCAATTCATTTTTTCCGCTTTTTCAACTTCGGACGCCTGCAACATTCCTGCCCATCGAGCCAGTTCGCCGCGGGAATTGGCGTCGATGACTCAGAAAGAAAATGGCGAAGACGGCCAATTATGGCGCGACATCTTCGGCCAAGTTGGCCATCTTCGTCCATCAGGGCCCGGAAGACTTAGCTCTTCGCTCCCGCCACACCAAACGCGGAAAGAGCCACGCGTCGCGAGCGTAGCGGCGCCCGAGGCGGCGAGGTTCGCTGAGCAGGCGATAAAGCCATTCGACGCCGCAGCGGCGCATCCACTTCGGGGCGCGCTTTCGCTCGCCTGCCAGGAAGTCGATCGTCGCGCCGATGCAGAGCGCGACGGGCGCCGAAATCGATTCCCGATGGGCATGCACCCAAAGTTCCTGCTTCGGGGCGCCGAGACCGACGAGCAGCAAGTCGGGCTGCGCCGCGGCGATCTCGGCCAGCAATTCGGCGTTTTGCTCGCGATCGCGCTCGAAGCCCAGCGGCGGGCTGGCCGTGCCTACGACCTCCACGTGCGGCCACTTGGATTCAATGTTCGCCGCCGCTCGCTCGGCCACGCCCGGCATGCCGCCGAGCAAGTAAATCTTCAGCTTCCCGCGAGCATCGGAACCGGCCGCGGCGGCGTCGAAAACTTTCGGTACGAGATCGCTGCCGGCGACTCGCTCGGGCAGTGGTCGCCCCACCAGCCGCGAGGCCAGCACCACCGGCGCCCCGTCGGCCAGCACCAGGCTGGCCTCGGCATAAGCTTGCCGCAGCCCAGCGTGTTCTTGAAACAGCACGGCGTGGTCGACGTTCGGAGTGACGGCGTAGCGACATGGGTCGTCGTCCTGATCGATCCAAGCGAGCACTTGCGCGACCGCTTCGGGCATGCGCACGGGGTCGATGTCCATGCCGAACAGGCGCACGCGGCGGCGCGGCGGCGCTTGCGGCGGATCGAGCAGGGCTGACTGTGCGGTCGTCATGATGGCTTTACTCTCAACCAAAGTCGCTTTTCGCTCCGCGAAAAGAAAAGACGTCTTTTCGCGGAGCGAAAAGCGACTTTCTGCACTACGTTTCTATCGGCGCGCGTCACCCACGATTCCGGTTCGTGTTTTCGTGATTCTTTCCATGCAGCGAGATCCTGCTTTCAAGCCAGCATTAAAATCATTCATCAATATCCATCAGCACCCGTCGATAGACGCGAGCTACGCCGGCCGCCATGCTGCGGTCGGAAAAATGCTCGGCTTGCCGCTCGTGGGCCGACGTG
>DATNEC010000089.1:0-17356 GCA_035606815.1 Pirellulales bacterium | reverse complement strand
ACGAACGTGCCGGGCTCGGCAACCGTCACCGCGCCGCGCGACAAGGCGGCCGCCGCGAGCACCGAACAGACGAAGGCGAACACGGCGAGCAAACGCTGTGCGTTACCACGCATCGGCGAACCGTCCTAGAGCTTCCACGTCTTGATAAAGCTCCTGCAAATCGTGCCAGCTATAGGCCGTCGGCAAATTGGCCGTGCGGCGAATCCCGGCCAGGGACCGGCCCAACAGTTTTTCAGTTTTCGCCACGATATCGGCCGAAGTCTTCGGCTCCTTGACGCCTTCGAGCCAGAGCAGTCCGCGAAGCGTGCGCGCGAGGCTGGCCCCGGCCTGCTCGGCGACCGGGCCAAGCGACTTTTCCTTGCCGCTGCTGGCGACCAGGCCCTGCCGGATGCCAATGGCGATCGTTTTCAGCTCGCGCTCGCATTGCAAGCGCACGTGATCGTTCTCGAAATGCAGTGACTCGAAGAAATCGTCGCCGAACAACCCGATCCGCCGCTGTTGGATCTCGATCAGTTCCAGCGGAAACGAATCGAGCGACGCCTTGATGAAGGCGGGCGTCATCACCAGCGGCGCGGCGATCGCCGATTTGCCGAATTTGTGCCCTTCCGCCGCCAGGTTCCGCAGCGTCTCCAGATCCACTTCCGTCAACACCAACACGTTCGAAACCGCTTGCCGCAGCGGGTCGAACGAACTGGCGGCGATGGCGCCGAACAGGGTCAAGCTCAAGGCTTTGTCGCCGGAATGCTCCTTGATTCGTTGCAGGTAACGCCGGACGGGTTCTCGCATTGCCGGCTCGACGGCGTCGATTCCATTCATTTCCTCAGGCATGGACGGCTCGCTCGGGGACGGACTGCACCTAAACAAGTATTCGGCGACGAAGGGTCATTCTTGATCGGCCGGCTGTAGCGATCGCAACGCCGATGGGTCCACTCGAACCTGATGCAGCGCCGCAGCTTGTGGCTTTTTTGCAACCTAGAGTTCTGCGGAGTTGCGTCGCGGTCGCCAGGCGCCGCTGGGCGGTCGTTGGTCCAAAGCGGATTTCTATGATGTTTCGCCGGCTTCTGCAACGTGGTCGAATTCCGGTCATTTTGCTGACCGCAATTTGGCTGTTGGGCGGCGGCCCCGAGCTTGCTCGGGCAACGGCTCCAGCACCGCCGCCGGGCGTGTCGGTCGAATACTCGGCGATCGAGGCCCGTTTGCTCGATGCGGCCGCCGCGGGAAACATCGATCGCAATTGGCTGCTGCCGGCGGCGTTGGCGGCCTGCGGCGAGCGCGACGAAGCCCGCATCGAACGCGCGGTGCGAAAGGTCGAAGCGTGGGGCGAAGAACTCGCCGGCCGCGTCGCCGGCGACGACAATCTGCGGGGTCGAGCGGCGGCCGTGCTCGATTTCCTGCACGCTCGCGTCTTGCAGGGCGGCTATCGGACCGACGCCAACGATTTGGCGCTCACGATCGAGGGCGGCGCGTATAACTGCATTGGGGCGACGGTGCTGTTTCACTGCCTGGCCGAGCGCTGCGGCTTGCAAGTTTTCGCGGCAGAGTCGCCCGGCCACGTCTACAGCGTGGTCCGTTCGCCGAGCGGCGGCCTCGACGTGGAGACCACCTGCCGCGATTGGTTTGGCCCCGCCATGAAGCCCGGAGATGCGCAGCGATCGAAGGCCGCCCGAGAACTGACACCGTCGGGGCTGGCGGCGTTGATCTACTACAATGCGGGCGTCGATCATCTTTCCGCAGACCGCTTCGCCGCCGCGACCGCCGCCAATCTCAAAGCCTTGCGGCTGGACCCTGCGAATTCAGCCGCCCGCGGCAATCTGCTGGCCGGGTTGAATAATTGGGCGCTCGATCGGAACGACCGGCGAGACTTCGTCGGCGCGGTGCGATTGCTGGAACACGGTCTGCGGATCGCCCCCGAACACCGGCCGTTCAACATCAATCGCGTCGCCGTGCAGCAGCGCTGGAGCGAGGCCACAGTAGCAGGCACGCTCTGCGTGCCGTAGCCTTCGGCCCTTGATGTATTCGAGCGCGTCGCGACGAACTCGCGAGGATCGCGCCCTACAGTTACGGCACGCGGAGCGTGCCTACTACTTTGCCGCTCAAGCGATCAGTTCCTTGATCACGCGGGCCGGCTCGACGCCGGTCAGTTTTTGATCGAGCCCCTGATAACGGAACGTGAAGCGCTCGTGGTCGAAGCCCAGCAGGTTCAGCACCGTGGCGTGGAAGTCGTGGATGTGGACGGGATCTTTGACGATGTTGTACGAAAAATCGTCGGTCTCGCCGTAGATCGTGCCGGGCCGCGAACCACCGCCGGCCATCCACATCGTGTAGCACCGCGGATGGTGGTCGCGGCCGTAGTTCTCGTGCGACAGGCCGCCTTGCGAGTAGATCGTGCGGCCGAACTCGCCGCCCCAGATAACCAGCGTTTCGTCGAACAGTCCGCGATGCTTGAGATCTTGAATCAGCCCCCAGCAAGGCTGATCGACGTCGCGGCACTGGTCGGGCAGGCGGCCCGCCACGTTGCCGTGCGTGTCCCAGTTGTTGTGGTAAATCTGCACGAATCGCACGCCGCGCTCGATCATCCGCCGCGCCAACAGCGCGGTGTGGGCGAAGCTGCCCGCCTTTTTCACGTCCGGGCCGTAAAGCTCATGCGTCGATTCCGGCTCGCCGGCGAGGTTCGTCAAATCGGGCACGCTCGATTGCATGCGGAAAGCCAACTCGTATTGCTGAATTCGCGTGTGCGTCTCGGGGTCGCCCACGGTCCGGTAGTTCATCTCGTTCAAGGCGCGAATGCCGTCCAGCGTGCGACGGCGAATCTCAGACGGCACGCCCGGCGGGTTGTTGATGTACAAAATCGGATCGCCGCCGGTGCGGAACGAAACGCCCGCGTGCTCGCCCGACAAGTAGCCGCTCGACCAGAGCCGGGCCGAGATGGCTTGCACTTGCTCGGTGTTCGTGGGCTTGGCCACCAGCACCACGAACGTCGGCAGATTGTCGTTCAACGAACCGAGTCCGTAAGAAACCCACGAACCGAGGCACGGCCGGCCGGTGACCTGGTTGCCCGTCTGCATGTAGCTGATCGCCGGCTCGTGATTGATGGCCTCGGTGTGCATGCTGCGGATGAAGCACATGTCGTCGACCATTTTGGCCGTGTAGGGCAATAACTCGGTGACCCACATGCCCGACTTGCCATGCTGGGCGAACTTGAACTTGCTGGGCGCGATCGGGAACCGCTTCTGTCCGGAGGTCATGGTCGTCAGCCGCTGGCCTTGGCGGATCGAGTCGGGCAGATCTTTGTCGTACCACTCGTTCATCTGCGGCTTGTAGTCGTAGATGTCCATCTGCGGCGGGCCGCCGACCATGTGCAGATAGATCACCTGCTTGGCCTTGGGCGCGAAATGCGTGAGCGCCGCGTGCGTCACTTCGGCGGCCTGCGCATTTCCGCCGCGGGCCGTTCCCAACAGCGAGGCCAGGGCCGCGAAGCCCACGGCGTTCGCCCCGCGGCTGAAGAATTGCCGGCGAGTCTCGTAGCGAACGTATTCTTCGAAGGGAGTCATTTGTTCAATACCTCATCCAAGTTCATCAATTCGTTCGTCAGCATCGTCCAGGCGGCCAGCGTCGCCGGGTCGAGCTTCGCGTCCACGGGCGATTCGCCGACGGAGAGCAATTGCTTGGCGTCTTCGGCGTGCGCCTGGTAAAAGGCCAGCAAATCGGCCAGCGTGGCTTCGACCGCCTGCGTTTCCTCGGCCCGCAATGAACGGGCCAGCAATCGCTGGGCGACAAAGTCGAGTCGCGCGGCCGGCGCTTCGCCCCCCTGTTCGAGGGCCAACTGCGCTAAGTGCTTGGCCGCCTCGACGAATTGCGGGTCGTTCAACGTCACCAGGGCTTGCAGCGGCGTGTTGGTCCGCTCGCGGCGGACCGTGCAGACCTCGCGGCTGGGCGCGTTGAAGATGTCCATCGACGCCGGAGGCGCGGCGCGCTTCCAGAACGTGTAGAGGCTGCGGCGATACAGGCTCTCGCCCTGATCGGCGCGATAATCGCGAGTGTTGCTGCCGATCATGGCCACGGCTTCCCACACGCCTTCGGGCTGATACGGGCGGACGCTGGGACCGCCGATCTTTTCCGCCAACAGGCCGCTCGATGCCAAGGCGTAGTCGCGGACCATTTCGGCGTCCATGCGAAAGCGCGGCCCGCGCGAAAGCAGCCGGTTGAACGGATCCTGTTCCAGCTTTTCCGCCGTCATCGCGGCCGACTGGCGATAGGCGGCCGATGTGACGAGCAGCTTGAAGAAGCGTTTCACGTCCCAGCCCGACTCGCGGAATTCGACGGCCAGCCAATCGAGCAGTTCCGGGTGCGACGGCAATTCGCCCGTCACGCCGAAATCGCCCGTCGTGCGCACCAGCCCGGCGCCGAAGACCTCCTGCCAAAAGCGGTTGACCGTAACGCGCGCCGTCAGCGGATGCTCGGGCCGCAGCATCCATTGGGCGAGCCCCAAGCGGTTCTTGGGCAATTCGGAGGGCATCGGCGGCAGGGCGTTCGGCGTGTCGGCCTGCACTTCGTCCTTGCGCTTGTCGTACTCGCCGCGGAACAGCACGTAAGCCATCGCCGGCTCGCCGCGCTCTTGCATCACGTGGGCGATCGTCCCGCGAGTCTTGATCGCGGCCTGCTCCTGCTCCAGGGCCGCGACTTTGGCAGTCAATTCCTGCGAGGGCTTGTCGAGCTCGTTCAGCCACCAGGTGTAAAGCTCGGTCTGCTCCGCGTCTGTCCGCTGATCGGCCGGCTTGCTGGCCAGCCACACGGCGCGCGTCGTTTGCGCCAGCTTTTGGACCTCAAGCGTGGAAAACGCGCGGCCGTAGATCCGCAGATCCTGCATCGAAACGTCGTTCAGCCGCGAGCCGGTATGGCGCTGGGCCACCTTCAGCGGCACGGCCGTGCGGACCGAACCCTTCAGCACGTCGGCCTGCGGGCTGGCGGGCTGCGGCACGCCATTGATGAAGATCTGCACTCCGCTCGCTTTCGCTGAGCCATTGTAGCTGACGAAAACATGCGTCCATTCGCCCGCCTTGATGGCATTGTTCGAGGCCACCTTCAGCGCGTCGTCGGGCCAATGGTGGACGACGTGCGTGGCGGGCCGGCCGTTCTCCAGCCAGAGATCCCAGCCGGGATAGCCGTGCTGGTCGTCCATGCGGGCGAAGAGCGAGCCGTTCTGGTCGAGTCGCGGCACGTTAACCCACGCGCCGAACGAGAACGGCTGGTCTTTCTCGAAGTCGCCGGCATCGGCCACCTCAATCGCCGCGCCGGGCTGGCTTTGAAACGCCTGCGCGGCAACGTGGCCCGGCTTCCAGGCGATGCCGTCGGCCAGGGTGATCGGCCGCGGCTGCCCGTCGACGGCGACTGTGACCGTGTTTCCGGCGCCCTCGCCTAGCTTGGCATGCAGCTTGAGCCCTTCCGAGGGAACCAAGGCGGCGATGGAATCGGCCGAAGCGGCGGCGAGCCATTGATCGAATTCGCCGCGCGCGGCCTTGCGCCGTTCGTCGGCCTGCTGCCGCGTCACGGCCAGTTCGACTCCGGCGGCCTCCCAACGTTCTTTGTCCGCCGGTTTCGGCACGAACACGGCCGGCGGCGTGTCCTTGATGTTGCCGTCCATCGCGTTCTGCGTAGTGTTGTTGAAGAACGCGGCCAGTTCGTAAAAGTCGCGCTGGCTTATGGGATCGAATTTGTGGTCGTGGCAGACCGCGCAACCGGTCGTCAAACCCATCCAGACTTGCGACGTCGTCTCGGTGCGGTCGCGGGCATACAGCACGAGATATTCCTCGGAGATCGCGCCCCCTTCGTTCGTCGTGATGT
This sequence comes from Pirellulales bacterium, assembly GCA_035606815.1. Lineage (GTDB taxonomy): Bacteria > Planctomycetota > Planctomycetia > Pirellulales > JAICIG01 > JAICIG01. The sequence continues at coordinate 11,515 of DATNEC010000089.1, read as the reverse complement.
TGCAGCGGTTGAAGCCCGAGGCGATTTGCTGCTCCAGAGTGCGGTTGGGCAACAGATCTCCGGCAAGTTGTTCGATCGTGAATTGATCGAAGGGCAGATTGCGGTTGAAGGCGCCGATCACCCAATCGCGATACGACCAGATCTCGCGGTAGTTGTCGAAGTGGATGCCGTGCGTATCGGCGTAGCGAGCGGCGTCGAGCCAGTAGCGGCCGCGGTGCTCGCCCCAATGGGCGGAGCCCATCATTTGATCGACGAATTTCTCGTAGGCGTCGGGTGCAGCGTCGTCGACGAAGGCCGCCACGTCTTTGGCGTCCGGCGGCAGCCCGGTCAGATCGAGACTCAACCGGCGGGCCAGCGTGCGGCGATCGGCCTCGGGGGCCGGCTGCAGGCCGCGCGCTTCGAGCTTCGCCAAGATGAAGGCGTCGATCGGGTTGCGGACCCACGCCTGGTTCTGCACCTGCGGCAATGCCGGCCGCGCGGGCGCGATGAACGACCAGTGCGGTTGATACTCGGCGCCGGCGGCCAGCCAGCGGCGGAGCGTTTCTTTCTGCTCGGCCGTCAATTGCTTTTTGGTCGCGGGCGGCGGCATCATTTCTTCCGGATCGGTCGACAAAATCCGACGCATCAATTCGCTATCGTCCGGTTTACCGGGCGCGACGGCGCCCGATTCGATCGCGGCCTCGCGCCGATCGAGCCGCAGGTCGGCCTTGCGCGCGGCGCTGTCGGCGCCGTGGCAGGCGAAGCAGTTTTCCAGCAGAATCGGCCGGATGTCGCGGTTGTATTCGATTGGCTCGGCGGCGAAGGTCGGCGACGCCCAGCCGGCGGCGATCACCAGGACCGCCAAGGCGATAACCGCGGCGCGAGGCCGCGGATTGTCGCCTTTCGCTTCGCGAAAGGGCGTTTTTTCACGGAGCGAAAGACGACGTATCCAGCGCAACGCAGAGGAGGGAGCTTTCATCGGAGCGGTTTCTCCAGACTATTACTTATCACGGCGTTTCTCGCGCACGGCGGGTCGCGTTTTCTGCCAGCACGCGACCCCAGTATTTGGCCCCAGAGCGGATATGTTGCGACATCAATCGTGCGGCCTGCCGCCGGTCGGCGGACAGCAGCGCCCCAATGATCGCCAAGTGTTCGTGCGATTCCTCGGCCAGTCGCTGCAAGTCGTTGTGGGCCTCATCGTGCTCCCACGACACGTCGCGCAAGGCGCGGAACAACGTCTTCAACCGGCCGATTTCGTTGGCCAAGAAAGCGTTGCCGCACGAGCCGGCAATCAGGTCGTGCAGGCGGCTGTCGAGGCGGCGCGCTTCTTCGATGTATCGGGAGCGATCACGCGACTTGATTGACCTCAGGCGTTTGAACTCGGCCGCCAACTCTTTCAACTCGGCCGATTCAATACGGCCGCACGCGCGGCGCACCGCCTCGCACTCCAAGGCCCGGCGGACCTGGCAGATCTCCTGCACGTCTTTCGGTTTGACGCGGCGCACGATCGCCCCTCGGTTCGGCAGCAGATCAATTACGCCGGTGGCGGCCAACGAGACGAGCGCCTCGCGGATCGGCGTATGGCTGACGCCGAAATGTTCGGCCAGCGCTTGCGTACCCAGGTGTTGGCCGGCTCGCAACCGTCCCTGGAACACCTCGCGCAACAGCGACGCGACGATCGCCTGCCGGCGCAGGCCGTGATCGCATTCCAGACGGGGAGTTTCGGATGATTGGATCATCGAGAGTCGGCGGATTGGGGCGGGAACCGATCGAGACGCGGCAGCTTTCAGTGTAACGAATGATTCTATAGAATCAAGCACCCGTTCCATAGAACCAAGGCGACCTACGGTTCGGCGGCCCATCTCCGCGTAGAATATTATAGAGGCTGACCCCGAAAAATGAGTTGAACAATGCCTTCCACCACCTCGCCCGACCTGCGAAGCTTCGTGCCCGTGCCGCCGGACTCGCACTTTCCGATTCAGAATCTCCCCTATGGCGTGTTTCGCCCGAAAGCCGGCGGTGAGCCGCGCGTCGGCGCGGCAGTCGGCGAGTTGATTCTCGATCTGGCGGCGGTTGAAACTCGCTCGCTGCTGAAGATTCAGAATCGAGGCCAAGGAGCGCAATCGATCTTCGCCCAAGCGTCGTTGAACGCCTTCATGGCGCTAGGCCCCGAAGCCTGGCGCGAAGTACGCCAGCACGTCAGCCGGCTGCTGCGCGACGACGAGCCGATGTTGAGAGACGACGCAGAGCTGCGTGAAACGGCGCTTGTGCCGATGGCCGATGCCGAGTTGCTGCTGCCGGTTGAGATCGGCGACTATACCGATTTCTATTCGTCGAAAGACCACGCCTCGAATGTCGGCGCCATGTTTCGCGGGCCGGAGCACGCCTTGCCGCCCAACTGGCTGCACTTGCCGATCGCCTATCACGGCCGGGCCAGTTCGATTGTCGTCAGCGGCGTCGATCTGCACCGGCCCCGCGGACAGACGAAGGCCGAAACGGCGAGCGAGCCTGCGTTCGGCCCCAGCCAAGCGGTCGATTTCGAGTTGGAGATGGGCTACTTCATCGGCGAAGGCAATCGGCTGGGCGAGCCGATTCCCGTCGGCCGGGCGATGGAACACGTCTTCGGGCTGGTACTGGTGAATGATTGGAGCGCCCGCGATATCCAACGCTGGGAATACGCGCCGCTGGGGCCGTTTTTGGCCAAGAACTTCGGCACTTCGATTTCGCCCTGGGTCGTGCCGCTCGAAGCGCTCGAACCATTCCGCGCAGCCGGCCCGACCCAAGACCCGGCGCCGCTTGACTATCTGCGCACGAGCGGTCTCGAAGCCTACGACATCCGCCTGCAAGTCGCATTGCAATCGGCCGCGATGGATGCCCCGCAAGTCCTCTGCGATTCGAACTTCCGCAACTTGTATTGGAGCATCGCCCAGCAAGTCGCCCACCACACGGTGAACGGCTGCAACCTGCGGACGGGCGATCTGCTGGCCTCGGGCACGATCAGCGGCCCGACGCCCGAGTCGCGCGGCTGCTTATTGGAATTGACCTGGGGCGGACGCCAGCCGCTTGAATTGGCCGGCGGCGAACAGCGCCGCTTTCTCGCCGACGGCGACCGCGTTACCATGACGGCCTGCTGCGAGGGCGAAGGTTATCGCGTCGGCTTCGGCGAAGTGACGGGAAAGCTTTTGCCGGCGCTTTGATAAGCTTGCCGGACTCCATAAGCATTCTTTTTCCATGCCCGCACCTCTCTGGCAACCAACGACCGAGCAGATCGCCGACGCGAACCTCACCGCATTCATTCGCTTCGTCAACGAGCGCTTCGAAAACGAGAGACAGCCTGCCGGCGTGACCCACTACGCGGCGCTCTATCGCTGGTCGATCGACCGGCCCGAAGCGTTTTGGGACGCCGTGTGGGATTTTTGCGAAGTCCGGGCGAGTCGCAAGGGGGACCGCGTGGCGGTCGATCTCGACCGCATGCCGGGCGCCCGCTGGTTTCCGGAAGCGAGATTGAATTTCGCCGAAAACCTGTTGCGCTATCGCGACGATCGACAGGCCCTGGTCGCCTGGAATGAAGGCGGCTTTCAGCGCTCGCTGACCTATGCCGAACTTTACGACCAGGTCTCGCGACTGGCAAAGGGTTTGAAGCAGCTCGGCATTGGCCCGGGCGACCGTGTAGCGGGTTATCTGCCTAATCTCCCCGAGGTGATCGTCGCCATGCTGGCCGCGGCCAGCCTCGGCGCCGTCTGGTCGCTTTCGTCGCCTGATTTCGGATTGCAAGGCGTGCTCGACCGCTTTGGCCAGATCGCGCCCAAGTTGCTGTTCACCACCGACGGTTATTCGTATAACGGCCGCCGATTCGATTCGCTCGAGCGCGTCGCGCAGGTCTGCCGGCGGATCGACTCGATCGAACACGTCGTCGTGGTTCCTTATCCCGGCGGCGAACGGAAGATCAACGTACAACAACTCCCGGACGCAATCTTGTGGGACGAGTTGATCCGCCGCGCGCCGGCGGGGCCCGCCGAGTTCGAGCAACTGCCGTTCGATCATCCGTTGTATATTCTTTACTCGTCGGGCACGACGGGGCCGCCGAAGTGCATCGTCCACCAGGCCGGCGGAATTCTTTTGCAGCATCTCAAGGAGCACGTGCTGCACTGCGACCTGAAGCGCGACGACCGGCTGTTTTTTTTCACTACCTGCGGCTGGATGATGTGGAACTGGCTGGCGAGCGGGCTCGCCGTCGGCGGCACGCTGCTGCTGTACGACGGCTCGCCGCTGGCCCCGAACTCGCACATCCTGTTCGACCTGGCCGAGCGCGAACGGATGACGGTGTTCGGCACGAGCCCCAAGTTTCTATCGGCCGTCGAAAAGGCCGGCCTGGAGCCGCGCCGCACGCACGATTTGTCCAGCCTGCGGTCGATGCTTTCGACCGGCTCGCCCCTGAACGACGAGAACTTCGACTTCGTCGATGCCAAGATCAAGCCCGGCGTGCGGCTGTCGAGCATCTCGGGCGGGACCGATCTGTGCGCCTGCTTCGCGCTGGGCAATCCGCTGCTGCCGGTCTATCGCGGCGAGTTGCAATGCCGCGGGCTGGGCATGAAGGTGCTGGTCTACGACGACGAGGGCCAGCCGGTCGTGGGCGAAAAAGGCGAGTTGGTCTGCGCGGCGCCGTTCCCTTCGATGCCGCTGGGTTTTTGGGACGATCCTGACGGCGCGAAGTATCGGCAGGCGTATTTCGAGCGGTTCCCCGGCGTGTGGCGCCACGGCGACTACGCCGAGATCACCGAGCACGGCGGGATGAAGATCTACGGCCGTAGCGATGCGGTGTTGAATCCCGGCGGGGTGCGGATCGGCACCGCCGAAATCTACCGCCAGGTCGAGCAGTTGCCCGAGGTGGTGGAGAGCATCGTCGTGGCCCAGCAGTGGGCCAGCGACGTGCGCGTAGTGCTGTTCGTCAAGCTGCGCGAGGGGTTGTCGCTCGACGAGTCATTGATCGCGCGGATCAAGGAGCAGATTCGCCGCAACACGACGCCGCGGCACGTGCCGGCCAAGATTCTGCAAGTGGCCGACATTCCGCGCACGCGCAGCGGCAAGCTGGTGGAACTGGCCGTGCGCGACGTGATCCATCACCTTCCGGTGCAAAACGTCGAGTCGCTCGACAACCCCGAGGCGCTCGAATGTTTTCGCAATCGGCCGGAATTGGCGAGTTGAGGCGGCGCTATCCTGCCGTCGCCTTCGCGACAAACTCGTCCGACGAGAGAATCTGGCCGATGATCGACTCGTCTCGCGCCATTTCGCAACTCAGGGGGCGAACAAGTGTCGTGATGTTTTATGCCGGTTCGCCTTCATGGCTTCCTATTCAAAAACAAGTTCAACGTGATATGGGCCTGGCCGTGGTGATGGCTTTCGTGCCAGCCGATGAGGTACAGCACGTCGAGCACCGTCAGCTTGCGCGCCGCCAGGGCCGGCGGAATCTCCCCGAGCCGGTCGTCGCCGTAGTGCGAGAGCGTGTCGAGCAGATGGGCGCGCGACTCGGATAGCATCTGGCGAATGGTCGCTACATCGGGCACGTTGTCGTCGGGCGTGCTGCCGCCGCGGAAACGGGGCCACAAATCGGCGAAGGCTGGGGGCTTTTCGGGCATCAACCGTTCGGTGGCGAAAATCTCTTCCGTGACGCCAACGTGCATCAACTGCCAGCCGATATGTGCCCGTCCCGGCCCAGGACGCCAAGCCAAAGCGGCCCGCGGATCGGGCTGTTCGGCAATCTTCTCGAGCAGGCCCAGCGTGCGTTGGCGATAGAAGGCGTAGCTTTTGACGAAGGTTTCGATGGTGGTCATGGCAGGGATTAGTAGTTAGTAATTGGGATTGGCGGTCGGTACTTGGCGTTCGCCCCTCGTATCTTGCCATCGTAGACCTTGAACCTGGAACTTGGAACCCGCTGCGGCGGCTGTTCCCGGCGCGATTGCGGCATGCTAGGCTTAAAGCCCCCCGAGATCCCACCTTGCAAGCTGGAGTCCCCGCCATGGTCCACGTTGTCGCCACGATTACGCTTGTCGCCGGCAAGCGCGAGGCGTTTCTCAAGGAATTCAAGGCGCTCGTGCCTGCAGCGTTGGCGGAGAAGGGCTGCGTCGAATACGGCCCGACCGTCGATCTGCAGACGAATGTTCCGGTGCAGCCGCCCGTCCGAGAGGATGTCGTCACGGTCGTCGAAAAATGGGAAGACATTCCCTCCTTGGAGGCGCATCTGGTGGCGCCGCACATGCTCGGCTATCGCGTCAAGGTGAAAGACCTCGTCAAGTCGACCCAGGTGCTGGTGCTGCAACCGGTCTGACGACAATAATGTCGGTAACATGGTGGCTGTTGCGGGGCAACAGGCAGCTTCTGTCTTTCAGCGATTTCCGATGGCCCGCCGTTTCACCCTCGCCGGACTGTTGTTGGCAGTGACGCTCGTTGGTCTCTCGCTGGCGATCGCGGCGCCCTTGTATCGTTGGCGGACCCGCTCGCCGCTTTCCGGATTCGTCGTTTCTCTGGCGGCCTCGGCCGACGGTTCGACATTTGCGGCTCTGCTGGGGGACGGAACGATACTCGTCTGGGACAGCGCCGGCAGGCATAAGCGTACGATTCGAGCGGAAATCGCTCACCAGTTGGGACGTTTGGAGCTATCGCACGACGGCAAGCTTGCGGCCTTTTGGGGCGGAGACCATTCGATGCGCGCAACTCGCGCGGCAATCGAGATCTGGGACATCGACGCCGAAAAATGGTTGAAGATCATACCTGCGCCGCCGCTGGCCGATTTCGCTTTCTTGCCCAGCGAGCACCTGCTGGCGGTGCAAAGCGAGGTTCTCGACGACGTCGGTATTCCTGCTTACCCCGCCGATCAGTCCGATGAAAATGCGGATGTGGGCGACGAGGCTGCCGCGAACGTGGATTGGCAGCCGGTCGAGGTGCGAATTCATTCGCTCACTGACGATGCCCCGACGCGAACGTTCGCCTCTGCCGGGCGCGTCGGGTTCTCTCCTGACGCAACGATGTTTGCCGTGTTGACGAACAAAAACCAGGTCCGGATTCACGAGGCCGCGACGCTCGCGGTATTGCAGCAATTCGACGTCCCTGAAGGCGCGGCGTGGACCGATCTCGCCTGGTCGCCCGATGGCCGGAGTTTGTCCTTCTTGAAGTTCCACGAACAGGGACAAACGTGCTGGCAGACGGTCGAAAACTTTCAGCGTGTTTCAGGCGACCTGCAAACCAAGGATTTGGAAAACAAGAACGACAATTACAGTACAGCGGGCTTTTACGACATGGTGGCATATCTGCCCAGCGGCCGGGGGCTGGCGCTGGCCGGGCGCTTCGCGACGGGAATGACGCTGCTGGACGCAACAAACCTCAAGTCGCCCTTCACGAGCGGTTCAAGCGGCGTCTTTCAGCTTGCCGCCGGCTTGCGCGGCGATGCTTTCGTGACGGCCGGCGAAGACGGCGCCCATCCTTCCGGTGCGGATACGCACGTCGATCTTTGCGACGTGGCGACATTTCGTCCCCGGCGGCGGCTCTGGGAGCAGACGCCGCCGAATGTTTGGCCCGCCGGGTGCGGCCTGGCGGTTTGGCTTGTCGTCTTCGTCGTGCGTATCCGCAGGTGGTTTGCGCGAGGCGCCAAGCTGGTTTCGAACAGCCGGTAGGTCATGCTTTAGCATGACATTCGCAACTCAAAACGGCTATGCTGAGGGGCTGTCACCAGCCTATAACCGGTCCGATTCCGCACTGACATGCAAAAGCTGCTCACCGATTTAGTCGACGCCCTCTCGGCCGGCCGGCCGGTCGTCTATTGCCGCCTGGTCGAAACGCGCGGATCGACGCCGCAAAAGGCCGGCGCCGCGATGTTGGTCTTCGCCGACGGCTCGCAAGCCGGTACGCTCGGCGGCGGCTGCGTCGAAGCCGAGGTCAAGCGGCAGGCCCTGGCCGGCCTCGATGCCGGCCGCGCCGAAGTGGTCAGTTTTCAACTCGACAACGACTACGGGTGGGACGACGGCCTGATCTGCGGCGGCCGAATGCAGATTCTCATCGAACCGCTGACCAAGGCCGAGCAAGGCGATTATTTCCGCGCCTACTTGCAATTGCTCCAGCGCGGCGAGGGCTGCTGCGAAGCGGTCGTCTTCGATTCCGGCAAAAGCGAGCTGGCCTCGCCGGCGTGCTACTTGTTCGACGCCCAAGAACGGCTCATCGCGGCCGACTTGCAAGCGAATCGCCAAGCGGCCCCGCCGGAAGTCGTCGAGGGTCTGCCGCCGCTCGCCGAGCGGCCCCGACCGCGGGCCGAGCGCGGCATCGCCTACTTGCCCGTCCTGCCGCGTTGTCGGTTGTTGATCGTCGGCGGCGGCCACATCGGGCAAGCCGTCGGCAACTGGGCCTGCGATCTGGGGTTCGACGTGTGGGTCGTCGACGATCGCGAGGAATACGTCAGCCCAGCCCGCTTTCCGCGGGCCGAGCGGCTGATTTGCGGCGAGATCGGGCCGACGCTCAAGAACTTGGAAATCTCGCCAGACACATACTGCATCATCGTCACTCGCGGGCACAACCACGACGAGGAAGCCCTGTTCCATCTGGTCAATCGGCAGGCCCGCTACGTCGGCCTGATCGGCAGCCGCCGCAAGATCAAGCTGATCTTCGACGACCTGGAGGCCGAAGGCGTTTCGACGGAAGCGCTGGCCAAGGTCTATGCCCCGTTGGGGATCGACATCGGTTCGCAAACGGTGCCCGAGATCGCCGTCAGCATTTTGGCCGAGTTGATTTCGCACCGGAATTTGAACGGGCAAGTGCCGGGTCGGCGGCTGGGCGAGGAGTTGGGAGTTAGGAGTGAAAAGTGAGGAGTGAGGAGATCGGCGACCGAGGGCCCGCGACGGGCGACAGCGGCTCGAAAGCTGCGCCCACGCCAACCTCCCAAATCCCAACCGCCACCCCCCAATCTCCAACGACCGCTGCCTTCTCCTCACTCCTCACTCCGCACTCCTCACCCCCGCAAAGCTTCGCCATCATTCCAGCCGCGGGCCGCAGCGTTCGCATGGGCCGGCCCAAACTGTTGTTGCCTTGGGGAAAGCATACGGTAATCGAAGAGCTGCTGGCGGCGTGGCGCGGAAGCCGGGTCTCGCAGGTCATCATGACCGTGCATCCCGACGATGTTGATTTGGCCCGGCTCGGCGCCTCGGCCGGCGCCGAAATCGTGAAGGTCGATCCTCCTCCGGCGGACATGAAGGCTTCCGTCTTGGCGGGTCTCGACTACGTGGAATCCAAGCAGCGCCCTGGCGCCAACGCGGCCTGGCTGCTGGCGCCGGCCGACATGCCGCTGCTGACGGCGAAGCTCATCGACCGCTTGTTGGCGGCGTGGCAGCAGAATCTATTTCGAAATCGACAAGAAATCCTGGCGCTTTCGCGCGACGGGCGTCGCGGCCATCCGGTGTTGTTTCCGTGGGCGATCGTCGCCGCGGCCCGGCGATTGCCGGCCGATGCGGGGCTGAATCAACTGCTCGACGACTTCGGCTGCCGCGAGTTGGCCGTCGACGAAGACGCCGCGTTTGTCGATCTCGACACGCCCGCCGACTATCAGCGCTGGCGCGATTCGCCCGCCATGTAGCTGGGCCGCCCTCGGCCGGGTCTGCTTCGGATCGACTCGCGGCCATGCCGCATACTTTCCTCACGGCGTGCGACCGCTTACACTCACGGTCATGGCTTGCAAGCGTGACGGAGCCGCCGGGGCTTCCCTGACCGACCGCGTGCCGGCCGCAAATCTCCAGGACTGCTGATCGGATGGCTGTTCCTCACCGCTTCTTCTTTGGGCCGCAAGGCCATCTCGTCGCGCGCCCGGCCCGGCGGCAGAAGGCCCTGATTTATCTGTGGCTGCTGTTGAGCCTGGCGCCGTTGATTACCGGATGCAGCGGCTGCCGTTCGGACGACCCGCTCAGCGAGGAAGAGCGCGAGGCCAAGCGCGAAGAACTGCGGAAAAAAGAAAAGCCCAAGCCGGACTTCGAGTATCTCGGCTTCACGACCCAACCCGGCGCTCTGGAAAAGACGGACCGCCGCGAAGTCCACATGAAGCCTGGCCACTGGACCAGCGCCGTGTTGGAAACGCGGGCCAACAACTTCGACTTCAGCGGCGAGTTGGCTTGCGAGGTCACCGATCAGCAACAGCAGCCAGTCGACTTGGACCAGATGCCGTTTCGGTTGCGGACCACGCGGCCCGCGGTGATGCCGAAAGGACAAAGGCGGTTCTTGGAGTTTTCGCTGTTCGCCCCCGCCGACGCTCATTCGCGTTGGGTGCAAACGCGATTGCTCAGCGGTCCCGGCGGCCGGATGATCTTCGGCGAATCCCAGGCGCTCGTCCCCATGCCGGCCCACCAGTACTATTTCGTGGTGCTGGCGCTGAACCCCGATTCCTACCGCTTCTTGCAGCGGCTCGACTCGATGACGGCGCCAAGCTCGGCGATTTACGATCCATTGAAAGCCTGGCACTATCGCATCGTGGCCCCGCGCATCAAGTCGGTCGCTCCGCTGCCTTCGGGGGCGTTGGGTTGGACGGGCGTGGCCTACGTGCTGTGGGACGATTTGAATCCTCAGAAGCTTTCCCCCGACCAGCAGCAAGCGCTCGTCGACTGGCTGCATTGGGGCGGCCAACTGATCGTGAGCGGCCCCGATACCCTGGCCACGCTCAAAGGAAGTTTTCTCGATCCGTATCTGCCGGTCGAAGGGGGGGACTCCTGGGATTTAACCTCCGAGACGCTGAGCGAATTGAACGCCTTTTATGATCAAGGTGATTTGCCCCTGAAAGTCTCGCGATCGTGGACGGGGCAAAAAATCAAAATCAGAGAGGGGGCGACCGCGCTGGTCTCCTCGGGGACCGATCCGCTGGTCGTCGAGCGGCGCCTCCGCCGCGGGCGCGTGGTCGCCACGGCCTTTCGCTTGAGCCAGCGCGAGCTGCGCAATTGGTCGAGCTTCGATGGGTTTTTCAATGGCTGCCTGCTGCGGCGCGGACCGCGGAAATTCGACCTGGTCAATGAGCAAGTCGTCGTCGCCTGGTCGGAAGGGAAGCAATCGCACGATCCCCAATTGATTTCGCGGGTCCGCTATTTCACTCGCGACGCCGCGGCGCCGCCGGGGCTGTTCGACGCGCAATTTCAAGGTCGCGAGGCCCGCGCGGCGGCCGTTCCCGAGCCGCCAATAAACCAAATGCCGGGCATGCCCATGGCGGGGCCCGGCGCGATGGGCGGAATGGCGCCTTATGGCCCGGAGCCGGAGGAGCAGCGAGAAACGCCCGGAGTGGCGGGTTGGAGCGATTTCAGCGCGGCCTCGAATCTGGCGTTCAACGCGCTGCGCGAAGCGGCCGGCATTGTCGTGCCCGATGCATCCTTCGTGGTCAAGGTTCTGGCGATCTACGTGCTGGTGCTCGTGCCGCTGAATTGGCTGGCGTTTCGGCTCGTCGGCCGCGTGGAATTGGCCTGGGCGGCGGCGCCGTTCATTGCGATCGGTTGCGCCATCGCCGTCGTGTACTTGGCGCAGTTGG
>DATNEC010000075.1:0-29428 GCA_035606815.1 Pirellulales bacterium | reverse complement strand
CCCATCTCCTTCGAGCCGTCGGAAAAAAACATCACCTGCCTCTACGAGAACGGGGTGAAACTGGTGCTCGACTTTCTGCCCATGCCTTTCGGCGACCGAGGCCCCAACTGGATCACCAAGCTCGGCACCTGCCCAGTGCGGTTCGTGGGCGAGGAAGGCTCGCTGGAGACGGGCGACAACGGCGGCACGGAGGTATCGTCCGCGGCGCTTCGCGGGGAGCTTCTGGAGGCGGCCGGCCGTGTCAAGGGGCTGGACGTCTCCGCGCACGCCAGAAACTTTTTCGATTGCGTCAAGTCGCGCCAGCTTACCGTGACGAACCCCGAGGTGATGCGGAACTCGCACGTCGCCTGCCATGCGGCGGCCCTGTCGTGGATTCTCAAGCGCAAGCTCTCGTTCGATCCGCTGAAACAGGAGTTCGTCGGCGACGACGAAGCCAACCGTCTGCGTTCGCGTCCGGCGCGCGAGTGGAGTTAAGGATGCGGGTGGATGTGCAGCTTGGGCAGTTTCTGCTGCAAGCGCGCAACACCTGCTTCCGTGACTTCGGTTCCTTCGAGATAGAGCGATTCCAGGCGGTCCAAGTCTTCGAGTTCTTCTAAACCTGCGTCGGTGATCGGCGCGCGTTGCAAGATCAAAGATCGAAGCTTCGGCCAGGCGCGAACATGGGCCAACGCCGAATCGTCGATGCGGCTTTCGCCGAACCGCAGCAATTCCAGTTCCTGGAGAGCGCCGAGCCGCTCGAATCCGGTCGCGGTCACGTCGGCGCTTTCGAAGTTAAGGATCCGCAAACGGCCCAGCCCCAGCAGCGGTTCGAGCCCCGCATCGGTCACGCTCGTCTTGCCAAGCACCAGTTTTTCCAACCGATCCAGATTGCGCAGATGTTCGAGTCCACGATCGGTGATCGCGGCATTTCGGAGCGTGAGTTCGACTAACTCGCCGAGGGAAGCAAGGCCGGCCAAATCGTCATCGCCGAGCGGTTCGTCTTCGACGGCGATGCTCGTCGTCTCGCCGCGCCGGACCCCTTCAATCTGTTCCATCAAGGGCGATTCCGACGAGAGCGTCTTTGGCGGCGCTTTCGGGGGGCGCGGGCCTTCGCAACCCGTCGCCAGGCCGCACGTCAACAGTGCGGCGAACCAGGGGGAACGTGTCATCTTAGGCGTTGGGCGGGAAACGGCTGTTCGATCCCAAGCGTGGGACGGACCTCTGGACGGTCACGCAAATTCAGCGATGAGACCAGGACGGACTGGAAGTCAATCCTCTACGTAAGTGCGGGCGCTTTCTGAATTAGTCGTTATCCTTGCGAGCCAAGCCGAAATCGCCGGCCATCTGCCGCCATACGGCATGGATGTGGTTGGCGAGGTTGCCCGAAGCGTCGGGCTGAGTGTTGTTGAACTCGATGACGAAGGTCGGGCCTTGCACGCGGTACGAGTGGCCGACCCCCGGCTTGTCCGCCCCGGCCCAAGCGAAAAAGACTTTCTCGATTCCGGCGTCGCGGACCTCGGCCAAACGGGCTTCGCCGATTTCCGCCGGCATTTTGTCAGTGTAGGCCCGCAGCAAGGCCCGTAGAGTTTCCACCTGGTCCGGCTGCAGCTTCGCGGCCGCCAGGCCTTCCGGCGGAGTGTTGGGAGCGTGAGGCTGGCCGGCGGCGCGAATGTCGGCGGGGGCCTTGTCGGCGAGGATGGCCGTTTGCCGCTGCTCGTCCGAGAGCGAGCGGAGCAGCTTGAACGCCAACTCCTCCTCGTCGCGCAGCACGCGAGTCCCCTTCTTGGGGCCGACGCTGAGTTCCGTTTTCACCTCGGCCGGGTTGGCGCCATAGAACGCGGGAGTCGCCGAGGTCACTTGCCCGCCATCCACGACGAAATTGAGCGACAAATGGTGGCCTTCGACGCTCCAGCCCCAGCGGCCCGTCGCGCTCGGCTTTCCGAAGACGGTGAAGTAGTAGCGTTCGGGATCGCGAAGCGGCGCCCCTTTGCGCTCTTTCTCCAACTCGCGGAGAATCTCCTCCAGGCTCATGATCGTCACCGCCTTTTCATAGCCCAGGGCGCTGACGCCGCTGGCCAGCAATGCATGAGCGCGCTTGCGGAGCTTCGGGTCCATGTCTTTGACTTGCAGACCCTTCCGTTTGTCTTTGGGAATGTAGTGCCAGTCGAGCCGGGCCGGATCGTCGAAGGCCATCGTCGCTTGGGCTTGCTGTTGCTCGGAAAGGTCCGCCAGAAATTGTTGTGCCGCCTGGGTCATGTCCGCGCCCGCCGGCCGAAAGTTCAGCAGGCCGAAGGCCGCGCTCGAAGCGACCAACAGCAGAACCAGGGCCGCAAATGGTCTTCTTATCAGCATCATGTCGGGCTTCCTTCAGTCATGGGGCGCGAAAGGGCTCAGGGCAGACCGGGCTCGCGCAGGATCGCTTGCTCGCTCCCGCCGAACGCTGGCGACGCGTGTTCCTACGATACCGGCCGAGCCGCATGAAAGCTAGCTGCCCACGGCGCGACGGCCGCGGTTTCGGCACGGTGATTGCGTGTCGCTGACACCCGGGTCAGCCGGCATCCTTGGGGGGCGCAAAGGAAGTCTTCCCTTGCGTCTGGGGAGTCCGGTGAATCGCGCGACCACATCCACGACGACTCGCCGTAACCTATAACCGACAGATGCTTAAGCCCCCGGCGGCATCGGAAGCGAAGGTTCGTTGAGTTTCCGGTTGGTCGAATGGGAAAGTGGCCAAAAAATGTCCGAAGGGCCAAGTATTGATGGCCAGAATATGCTCACGCAGAAAAACCAAGCCCTAATGATAAAAGATTTTGGCCTTTTTATTTTCTATCGCGACTTCGCCGGTCTCGGCAAAGGCGCACGCCGCAGTTCGATGGCGAGGGCAGTTCGATTGACGAGGAAAACTGGCGAGGGAGATAGAGCATGAAACTCACGAAGTCGGCGGTGATTGTTGATTATAAGCTGGTCGCCAGTTTCGAAAGCGTGAAGCAGAAGCTTTCGCGCCCTAAGTTCGCGGACCGCTTGGATAAGCCGCTCGCCTACTGGGTGGTGGCGACCGACCGCCGGCTGCCTCTGGCGTTCATGGGCGTCAGTTTGCGAGAGTTGCTGGATACTCCGCTCGAAGAGCTGTTCGCCACCGCGGGAATCGGCCAGAAAAAAATCCACACGCTGATTAGTCTGCTCAGCCGAGCATCGCTGGCGCAGCCGCCGGGCGCCGTCGCGCCGTTGACGGAAGACGCCCTGGAAAGCGCGGCCGCTCCCGTCGGCAGCGGCAAGCGCAAAGGCGCTGAAATCGATCCGACCATCGTCTCGGAAGCCCTGTGGGTCGAGTGGCGGGCCAGCATCCGCGAACATGGGTTCGGCCAGGAAACCTTGGGCCGCTACGTCTCCAATCTGCAGCAATTGCCGCGGGTCATCTGGAATGCGCCTTTGGAATCGTATCTGAATCTGAGCCTGGCCGAGATCCGGGCCTTGAAGACGCATGGGGAAAAGCGAGTGGGGGCCCTCTTGGAGGTCTTCGGCAATCTGCACAAAATCGTCGTGCATCTCGGCGCCCAAAAACAGTTGGGCGTCCGCGTTCTGCCTCGGTTCGTGATCGATCTTGAAAACTGGGTGTTGCGGTATTTGCAACGGCCTGGAGCGCCCAGTTATCAAGAGCTGCGCTCCGCGTTCGTAGCGTCCTTGCTCGACCAGGTGCGGATCGATGCGGGCCCGCAAATCGCCAGATTGGCCGAAAGCCGGTTGGGACCAAGCGGCGCGACGGTGCGCCAGGCGGCGCAACGGCTAGGGCTTACGCGAGCGAGGATCTACCAATTGCTGGGCGAAGTCGCCACGATCATCAAGGTGCGTTGGCCCGAAGGACCGGCCCTCGTCGCCAAACTACGCGACAGGCTGGCCTCGCAAGGGGCCGATAGCGCCACGTTGGAACTCTTGGACCGTGCGATCGAGTTGTTCTTCGGCGGCCCCAACGAACTCCCAACGCCGTTTTTGACGGAGCCCGAAGCGTCGGAAGCTGAACCGGCGCATCCCAAGTCGCTTCGCCGGACCAACGGCTTGGCCGTCAATGGTCACGGAACGAATGGCCATGCAGGCGATTTCAACGGATCGCGAGCACTGCCCGCCAAGTCGTTGCCCGCGAAGTCACTGCCCGCCAAATCCAATGGACACCAGGCGGTAGCTAGAGGCAGTTACCGCTAGGCGGCGAAGGGGCCCCCTCGCGCGGGCGATGCAAGGCTGTTGCTCCAGGCGCATGCGTTTCAATGTTTGAATTGAAATGCGGCCGATCGAGACGATGTCCCGGCCGATTCGAGGGTTGACGATCGGAGCGCTGGCCGGCCTGCTCATCGATCAGCGACGGCAGAGCGAATCGTTGTCCTTGGCGACGTGCATGTCCCCATTCGCAGGCAACCAAGAGGCGAGCGGCGATTTGAGTCGCCGCGCGGGGATGAGGCAGGCTGCAAACCAGTTCGCGAGCCACCGAGAGCGCATGAGACCCTAACGAACGGCGCCAGCCATTGGCCGCGGCATGCCGCCAAAACAGCCGTTCGGCTTGTCGCGCCCTCGAAAAACCGCCAACGAGGGCCGCCTTGTCGCGCGGCTGAAGCACCCGCGACGACGGTTCGCAAACCGTCTGGTATCCGGCCTCGCGCAAACGCAGCGCCAAATCGGCGTCGGCAAACTCGGGCCCGAGCGCCGCGTCAAACAGACAATGCGCCTCGCCCAGCGCTGCGCGGCGATAGAATCCGCCGGCAATGCTGGGGCCGATCAGAACCTCGGAAATCTCCTCCGCTCCGCCGGCCGAAGTGCCGCGGCCACGCTGCCGGCATGCTCCGCCGGGATGGTACTCCAAGCCGGCCGCCAACACGCGCTCCGGCTCGTCCGCATCGACGATCAGCGGAGCGACCGAGGCGATCCGGCGGTCGCGGAAGTGTTCCAGCGCATGATCCACCCACCCATCGCTCGCGCTGGCGCCGCAGGACAGCAGGTGAATGATCGGGGCCTGACAGGCCCGAAAACCCTCGTTGAGCGCGTCCACCAGGCCGCCGCCGGCAGGCACGAACCGTACTTCTTGATCGAGCTGATACGGATCGTCGTATTCCCGACCGAGCGCCACGACGACTTCCGATCCGTCGGGCCGGTTTTGAAGCACCGAGGCCAGGGTCGTTTCCAGCGAATCGCGATCGCCCAAAAAGGGGATTAAGATCGAGAGGCGTAGCACAAATGACCTTCCCGGAGTTTGCCGCGATCCATCCCGGCTCTTGTCGGGAAAACCAAGGTTCGCGGCATCGGCGGGGACTCTGCCGACTATAGCGGCTGCATCCCGCTCTTCGGTTTAGATCGGCCCGGTAGAAGCGCAAGTTGACCTCGTTCCGGCGGAAAATACACATTTTCCACTTTACCTAAGTTGGCGGCGTGACAGTTTGGGTCGCGGCGAGTAACCTTTTATTGAGGCGAGCAACCTGTTATCGAAGGGACGAAGGAAGAGGGCTGACACAGCCGCCGGATGCGCCGCGAACAAGCGGCCTGACCGAGGTTTAGAAAGCGACCAGGGTTTAGAAAAGTCTAGGAACCACGCCGATGAAAATGGCTGCGCGGATCATCAACCTCCATAAGACGTACTTTCTCGGGGGGGAGACCGTCCATGCACTCGCCGGCGTGAGTTTGGAGGTGCCGGAAGGCGATTACGTGGCCATCATGGGGCCTTCGGGTTCGGGCAAGAGCACGCTTTTGAACCTGTTGGGCTGTCTCGACCGGCCGACCTCGGGCCGCTTCTATCTGGGAGACCAGGACGTCGCGCAATTGGACGACGACCAACTCTCGGAAATCCGGGCGGCACGGATCGGCTTCGTGTTTCAGTCTTACAATCTGATCCCTCAATTGACCGTCCAAGAGAATATCGAAGTGCCGCTCTATTATCTCGGTCAACTGACGCCCGAGAGCCGCGAGCATTGCAGTAAACTGGCGAGGATGGTGGGACTGGGAGATCGCTTGAGGCATCGTCCGATGCAACTCTCCGGCGGTCAGCAGCAGCGGGCCGGAATCGCCCGCAGTCTGGCGAACGATCCTTATTTCATGCTCGCCGACGAGCCTACCGGAAACCTCGATTCGGTTACGACCGGCGAAATTCTCGCCCTATTGGATCAGTTGAACGCGGATGGCAAGACGATCATCATCGTGACCCACGAAGAAGACGTCGGCCGCCGCGCGCGGCGCATCATCCGCTTGCGCGACGGGTTGATCCAATCCGACGAGCGCAACTAGCGCGACAGTGACTGAAGAATACCTCGGTCCTAGCCTCCGCTCTGCGGCAAATCGCCCACGACCGCGACCAATGCCTCGATCGTCTCCGCGGCGTGCTCGCAGCTCAAGCTGATCCGCAAACGGGCTTGTCCTTCGGGCACTGAGGGCGGCCGAATCGCGGGCGCCCAAAAGCCGCGGCGGGCCAACTCGGCGGAGAGCGCCAAAGCGCGGGCCGACTCTCCGACCAACAGCGGGATGATTTGGCTCGCCGACGTTCCGACATTCCAGCCTTGGCCTTCGAGCCGGACTCGTAAATCAGCAGATCGGGCCAGCAGGGTCTGTCGCCGAGCGGGTTCGTCTCGCACGATGTCGAGCGCCGCTTGGGCTACCGCAGCCATGGGGGGCGCCAAGGCCGTGGAAAACACGTAAGGCCGGGCGCGATTGACCAGCCATTCAACGAGCGAGCGCCGGCCGGCGACAAACCCGCCCATGCCGCCCAGGGCCTTGCTCAGCGTACCCACGCGAACGTGAACGCCGTCTTCGACGCCCAGATGCTCGGCGACTCCTCGACCTTGTCGTCCGAAAACGCCCGTGGCATGGGCCTCGTCGATCATCAACATGCAGTCGTGCCGCCGAGCCAGTTCGGCCAAATCGCCCAGCGGCGCCAGGTCGCCGTCCATGCTGAACAGGCTGTCAGTCGCGATCAGGCGGCGGCGAAATCGCCCGCCTGCTCGCAGCAGTTCAACCACATGCGCAATATCGGCATGCCGATAGACGTGGACCGCCGCTCGGGACAAGCGACATCCATCGACGATGCTGGCGTGGTTCAGTGCATCGCTATAGACGGCGTCGCCGGGGCCGACCAGGGCCGCGATCGTTCCGGCATTGGCGGCGAAGCCCGACGCAAACACCAGTGCGGCTTCGACCGCTTCGAATTCGGCGAGCCGAATCTCCAGTTGCTCCACGGCCCGCGAGTGGCCGACGACCAGCGGGCTGGCGCCGGCGCCCGCGCCGTTGAGCGTCGCGGCCCGGCTTGCCGCCGCGACGAGCCGCTCGTCGGCGGCCAAACCGAGATAGTCGTTCGAGCCGAAGTTGATGAATTCCCGCCCGTCGATCGCCAGCCGCGCCCGTTGAGGTCCATCGTAGGTGCGAAGCTGGCGAAGCAAATCTCGCCGGGCGAGCGCGTCAAGCTCGGCGTCGAGCCATGCCAAGGGATCGCTCACCGCTTGCTCTCCGCCAGCCGCAGCACGGTCTCGAACTCGCTTTTGCTCACCGGCTGCACCGAGAGCCGGGAGCCGCGGCGCAACAGCTCCATGTTGCGCAAGGCGGCCACCGAACGCAGCGAATCCAGCGGCAGCGGCTCGTCGAAAATCCGCCCGAGCTTGATATCGACCATCTGCCAGATGGGGTTGTCGGGCGAGGCCTTGACGTCGTAGTGCGAGTCGCTCGGATCCCAAGCCGTGTGGTCCGGGTAGCCTTCGCGAACGACGGCGGCCGTGCCGACGATCGCCGGCGGTTCGGCGCCCGAGTGATAAAACAAGACTTCATCGCCCGCGCGCATTTCGTCGCGCATGAAGTTGCGGGCCTGATAGTTCCGCACCCCGCTCCAGAACGTCGTTTGTTTCGGGCAAGCGGCCAAGTCCTGGATCGAGAACGAAGTCGGCTCGCTTTTCAGCAGCCAGTATTTTTTTTGCGATTGAGGACTCATTGGCCCGCCATTTTAGTTCGGATGGGTCTCGCGTGATTTATATTTCCGCCGATTTATTTATATCGCCGCGCGATTTTGCATTTTCGCGGCCGCTCCGTTGCGGCGTTTGCCGAGAATTCCAGGCGTTTGTCGCAAGGCGCTCCGTCGCGGCGCATAAAAAAGGGGCATTTCAGAGCCTATCATGGGGCGATCGCGGGCCGTTTTAGAGGCTGAATTATAAAAGCCGCCGCCGCGATGGCCGCGGCGAAAGAGCGTAATTACCGCAAGGGAGCACGATTCGCGGCATTTGGCGATTTATATCTCGGACGAGGCGTATAAATCATGATTCTCGCCCGTTCCAGCCCCTGCCGCGCAAGCGCTCGACGTTACCGCGCCGCCGGCTTGAGCGACAAGTCAAGCCGCGCCATTTCCGGCAGTGTCCTAAGTCCGACTCGCCCTCTCAGGGCAACTTGCGGTTTACGCCGCTCGCGTACTCGACTGCCTTGCCGAGACCCATAGACTGATAGGCCGGACTGCGATGCATTCGCTTCCGTTGGTCGTCATTCGCGTTTGCTGCCAGCCGTTGCAGCCGCGCCAGCCGCCTTTCGGGACTCGCCGATCACGCTGCCAAGCCCAAGCATAGCCACATTGCGAGTGCCGTTTCCGATGGGCGAGGCGGACTTCAATACCCTCTCGCAGGCATTGAACATGTTCAAGGATGCGCTGGTCAAAAAGCCGGAACCGCCCGCGGCAGACTAGCGGTGTTTGACGAGGGAACTGCCGCCTAGAATGGCGCGGCAACAAGATACTTGACCAGCGTTTGCCCGGATAAGACTCCGTCAGGCAGCACTACGCGCCGAGAATTGGCTTTTCCGTCTACAACCGTTAATAATTCGCCTTCGGCGCCTGGGGGCAATTCGCATGACTCCGCCAACACGAACGAGCAGCCATTCGTTTTTGCCAAACGAACCCGGCTGCCGCGGATGACGAAAAAGCCCTCCACCTCCGCAGAATAGCCGTATTCGTGATAGGTTCCCATGAAAAGCCAGCATCTAGAGGACCAAGTTCGCCGGTATCTTAGCTTAACCGGAGGCGACGTAAATAACACCCGTTTTTTGGGGGACGGCACAGACGGAGCGGTTTGGGCGACGAATCGCGATACCGCAATCAAGGCGTTCAACTATCCGCAAGGATACTGCAACGAGCGCGATTCGTACCTCAGGCTGGCAGAATATGGCGTCACCCAAAACATCGAGGGATTTTCGATCCCGGCCATGCTCGATTGCGACGACGAGTTGATGATCGTCGAAATGGACTTCATGCAGCGGCCGCCCTATATCATCGACTTCGCCAAAGTCAGGATCGACCGGCCGCCGGATTTTTCTGAAGACGTCTTGCAGCAAAACGAGCGAGATGGCCTAGAGCGGTTCGAAAGCAAGTGGCCCAGAGTCAAAGCGCTGATGGCTGCACTGGAGAGCTATCAGATTTATTACCTCGACCCCCAGCCACACAACATCGTCTTCCCGGCAGATTGAACCCCCGTGCCAATGAACATGATGTAAGCCGGCGCATTTCGCCAGGGCTGGCATCGTTGCCAACAAGACGTCGATGCCGAGCCGCGAGCGATTCGTCACGCCGGAGGAACCGCTCGCAGCGAACCGCTGAGCGCCGCGGCCCGTAACAACGGCAGACGGCTTTTTTGGGGCGCCTTTTCGCCTCGCGATGAAAGAGCGCAAGGGATTGCTTTCAAATGACTTGGGATTGCCTTGCCGATCCCGTCCCCACGCCGGCGGCGAATCTTGGGCGAAAGATTCCGCCCTGGGCGGCAACTATTTTTTGACATGACCTTACCGACCTCCGAGGCCCGCGCCGACGCTTCGGTTCTCGCGCCGTCGGTCGATTGGCAGGCCGCTTTGGCCCAACACGATCGATGGCTGCGGACGGTTGCGCTGGCCCGGCTGAACGAGCCGCAAGCGGTCGATGAGGTGATGCAAGAAGTAGCGCTGGCCGCGGTCCGGCAGAAGGCCCCTTTGGCCGACCCTGAGAAAGTCGCTCCTTGGCTCTATCGCCTGACGGTGACCCAAGCCTTGCTTTACCGGCGGCGGATGGGCCGGCGGCGCAAGGTGACGGAAGGCTTCGCCGAACGAGTGCGGCCGAGCGAGAGCGATTCGCGCTCGGTCGATCCGCTGGCTTGGCTGCTAGCCGACGAGCGAAGGAAGCGCGTGCGAATCGCGCTCGGGCGATTGCCGCGGCGCGACGCCGAAATCCTATTGTTGAAATATACCGAAGACTGGAGCTACCACGAGATCGCGGCCCGAATGGGCGTCGGGCACAGCGCCGTCGAATCGCGGTTGCACCGCGCCCGCGGCCGGATGCGGTGCGAGCTGGCCGCGCTCGACGTGGCCGAAGTAGAGAGCTGATGAAAAACATGAGCCGAATTGCATGGGATCGAGAACACTTGTTGGATCTGCTGGTCGACGGCGAACTGACCGACGCCGCTCGCGGCGAGTTGCTGTTATGGTGCGAGCAAGATCCCCAAGGGTGGCGGCGCTGCGCATTGGCGTTCCTCGAAGGTCAAAGCTGGTCGGAGGGGGCGAAGAGCCTCGCCGCCCTCCGCGTTCAACCCGGCGCCGGCGCTTCGCAGGCGCTCGACGGCGTTCGGCGTGATGAAGACGTTGCCGGCGAAGCGAGCCTGATTCCGGCGTCAAAGTTGGCGCCGATGGCCGGAGAGCAATCGCGAACCTCCGGAGGCGCCTGGCGCTGGCCAGCGGCGCTGGGCCCGCTGACTATGGCAGCCAGCTTCCTATTGGCGTTCGGACTGGGCCTGTGGACTCGCGGCGGCTGGCCCGCCGGAGATCCGACGCAGCCGGGTCCGGATCGCGCCCTTGGCAATCGGGTCGCGACGCAAGAGCCCGCTGACCTCCCTGCCCCGCGAGGACCGCTGGGCCAGGTCCGGCTCGTCGTCGGCGGACCGAACGGGTCGGCCGATGAAATCGAGTTGCCCGTCGTGGAAGGTGAGGCGTTCGATCCGGCCTATCTGCGGAATCGTCCGGCGGCGGTCCCGCTGGAAGTCGAGCAAGCGTTGGAGCGGATGGGTCATCGCGTCCAACAGCGGCGCGAACTGGTGCCTTTGCGGCTCGAAGACGGTCGCCGCCTGATCGTTCCCGTCGATCAAGTCGAGGTACGTCCCGTAGGAAATCGCGATTACCAATAAAAAGCAGCCCCATTGTCTGCGTTCGCCGTCGTCGAGCGAAAAAGGAGAAATCATGCGATCTTATTATGAGAATTGGTTGCTGAAAGCCGCAGGGGCGACGTTGGCCGTGGCGGTTCTGTGTTGGGGGGGCGCGCTGCATGCACAACAGCCCGGCGGCCCCGCGCGATACCTGCCCGTAGACCAAACCGGCGAAAAGCCGGAGCAGCCCGTCGCGTTTTGGATCGGGGTCGCCTGCGAACCGCTGCCGGAGGCGCTGCGATCGCAATTGGGTCTGCCGAAGGGCCAGGGAGTGTTGGTCCAGGATGTCGTCGAGGGAAGCCCCGCCGCCCAAGCGGGACTTAAGCGGTACGACGTGGTCCTCGCGCTGGGCGACCAAGGGATCGGCAGCGCGCAAGAACTGTCGCAGGCGGTGAAGCAAACGCGAGGCAAGGAGGCGAGCGTTCGTTATCTGCGCTCGGGCAAAGAGGCGACCGTCACGGTCAAGCCGGCCGCGCGTCCCGCCCGAACCGAGGTCGAAGATCCCTGGTTCGTGCCGGAAGGCGATCAGGCTTCGTTGCAGAACTGGTTGCGGCGGCTGGGTCCGGGCGGGCCAGCGACGCCGCTAGGAATGCGGTTTTTTCATCCCGGCATGGTGCTGCCGCCCGGCGCTCCCGCCGATATCTCGCTACCCGATGACGTCAGCGTGACCATCTCCAAACAAGGCAAAGAGCCGGCCAAGATCAGCGTGCGACAGGGCGACCGCTCGTGGGAGGTCGCCGAGGGCAAGCTCGACGAGCTTCCGGACGAAGTGCGCTTGCCGATCGAGCGGATGCTGGGCGGGCCCAGGTTCGACATCAACGTGTTGGAAGAAGGCCAACCCGCCGCCAAGCGAACCCGCGAAGCATGGCCGGGCGTGCGAAACAATCGGCGTGCGGAAGCCAGTCGCCCGGAAGACCGCGACCGGCTCGATCGCCAGTTGGATGAAATTCGCGAGCAACTGCGGCAGTTGCAGAAGGCGATGGACAACCTGCAATCCAAAAACGGCGCGGGGAAGCAAGAGTAACGGCCTTACTCGCGCACCTGTTGGAAGTAGTTGACGCCCTTCTTGTTGGAAGTCGCCACGTCGAGCAGACCATCGCCATTGACGTCGGCCACCTCGAACTGCGTGCCGACGCCGCTATCGTGGTCGAACTCGTGCGGAATCCAGACCGGCTTGCCTTCCTTGCGGGTCAACTCGAACCAGTACATCACCGCCGGATCGCCCGGATTGACGTCGCCGTTGGGGCCATGCGCCCACCACCGCTTGCCGGTTACGAAATCCATCAGGCCGTCGCCGTTGATGTCGGCGAAGCAGAGGCCGTGGGTTTGCGAAAAGCTGCGGTCAATCTCATGGGTCTGCCAGCCGTCGGGCTTCTGCTCGTGCCACCAGATGCCGATTTGATGGGCCGCCGAGCTAAGCACGTCGTTGTCGCCGTCGCCGTCGAAATCGTAAACGTACATTTGCGAGCAAGGGGCGCCGAAGGGGGCGGAGTGAAATTGCCATTCGCGGCCGCGCTCCTCGGCGGGCGATTCCCACCAACCTTCGACGACCAGCACGTCGTTGCGGCCGTCGCGATTGACGTCGCCCACGCCCAGGCCATGCGAGTATTTCATCGTGCCCTTCGCCGCCTTGGCGGAAATAGCCTGGATCGTCCAGGGCTGGAAGACATCGTTTCCGCGGCGAACGATTCCCATCCGGCGCTCGGGACCATCGGGGTTTTTCACATCGGGCGAAAAGCCGAGCACCAATTCGCGCCGGCCGTCGCCGTCGACGTCTAGGTAGGTCGGGCTTTCGTTGTTCGATACCGGCGTGGCGACGTGCCGCTTCCACGGACCAGCGGCCGACTGCGGATTCTCGAACCACCAGGTCTGCTGCCCCGGAAAGTCGACCACCAGCAAATCGGTCCAACCGTCGCCGTTCAGGTCGTCGGCGAAGTTGCAGAAGCTGTGGCTGTATCCGTGCGGGTCGTACTCCTCGGCCTTGTCGGCGACGACGTGCATTTGCCAGTCGGGGGCCGCGTAATAGACGCTGCCGGCCGAGATATCGAGCTTGCCGTCGTGATTGAAGTCGCCGACGGCCGCGCCTTCGCTGCGAAACTTGGCGTCGAGCTGCGTTCGCTTGAAGTGGATTTTTGGCGCCGGCTTGTCATCGGCCAACGCCTCTCGAATGTCCACGGCCGGCGAGAATGCCGACGACAGGAGGCCAAGCGTCAATGTGCGGACCCAGAATTTCATGGCAGGCGCCTCGCGGAGTCGAATGTCGTAGTTCGCCAGAGCGGTCCCAAGTGTACACCGCCCTACAGCAAGCTTTCCAGCAAGAGCCGCATTTTCCGCATTTCGGCCATGTGATCGATGTCCGGGTCGCCCAGATCGACGATGTGGACCGACAAGGCGCGGTTGTACTTGAACTTGCTGAGCTGCGTCACGAGCCGGCCGTACTCGATTTCCCCCTGCCCCACGCGGACTTGCAAGCTCTGTTTGCTCGTATCGCGAAGCTGCACATGGCAAACGTGCTTGAGTACCTGGTCGTAGTTGCCGCCGGCGTGGGGGCCGCAAACGTAATGGCTGGGGTCGAGCGTCAAGCAGAGGCCCTTTACGTGGTCGCAGAGCACGACCGCCGTGTCGGGAGTTTGGGTCATGCGGCCCGTTTGGGTCTTCAACCCGACCAGCACGCCATCCAAGGTGGCGATTCGCACCAACTCGCGCAGCCGCTCGACCTCGGCGTTGAACGGGGTGCCTAGCTCGGCGGAGGGGACGGTCAGCGTCACCACTTTCGTGGCCTTGGCCAGCTTGCAAATCGACGAAAACTGGGCGTAGTATTCGTCGTCCGGGGCCTCGATCTCGACGCTGTACGAAATCGGCGTCAGGCGTTGCGTGTCGCGGCAAGCATGGATGGCGTGTTCCAGATTGGCATGCACTTCCGACGGCTTAAGCTGCCCGCCCGACTCGCGAATTCCGATTTCGACTCGCGAGTATTCCAGATCGACCAAACGCTGCAATGCGGCATCCAGCGGGAGATCGGGGAAACACTCAGTGGAGGCTGCGACAAACACTCCTGGACTCCTTCCAACCGTCAACTTTCGGACAATGGGCCTGTCTACGACACGGTAGCTTAACGGGCAGCACCCTGATCTGGCAACAGCGTCGTCCTGCCGCCCTCTGATCGGCCCCCCGTGCAAAACGGCCCGCGCAAAGCGTTTGGCATCAAAAAACTGACGGCGCATAGACGCGGTCGGCCTGCCCGAGTTACGATAAGCGAATCGTGCCGATCGTCCCCCGACCGCTCCGCCGAAGGACCGCTCATGCCCCTCAAACGCACTGCGCTTTTGCCGCTTCTGGCGCTAGCTGTATCGGCCGCCCTTGGCTCGACGAGCGAAGGGCGAATCGTGAAATCGCGATCGGACCTGAACTATGGCCCGCGCGTGATTGGTTACGACGCGGAAAAGGACGAGTTGATTCAGCAGCGGAGCGTGACCACTCGCCCGCTCGTGCGGCCGGGCGGCGACATTTCTTATTCGGGCACGCGGCTGAACCAGTATCAGTTTCGCGGCAAGCCCGGCCGCGGCGGCGTGTACGACGCGATCGAAGACTATCACCGCGAAATGAAGCTCGACCCCAAAAAGTACGGAATCCGCCGCCACCGGGAGTATTGAAACGGTCGAAGCCGGCAGCGCGCCCTTGCGAACCGGTCACCCGTCGCCCCTCGCGAGGACTGGCCGCGGTCATGCACAGGTCGATTGAATGAGAATCGCAGTCACCGGAGCGACGGGATTTCTGGGACGGTACATCGTCGGCCGGCTGGCAAAACGGCACGACGTGCGTTGTTGGCGCCGCCCGACGAGCGACTCTAGCGGCTTCGAACAAGTCGCCGAGCGTCTGGAATGGGTGGTCGGCGAATTGGGCGACGAAGCAGCCGCGCACGAGTTGGCGAGCGGCTGCGAGGCCGTCGTCCATGCGGCCCTGTATCACCCCGGCGGAGGCTTTCGCGGCGGCGAAGGCGATCTGGCGTCGTTCGCGGAAAAGAACGTCGTCGGCACGCTCAAGCTGATGGAAGCCGCTCGCGCCGCGGGCGTGGGCCGATTCGTGTTCATTTCGACCTGCGCGGTTTACGAGAAGATCCTCGACGACCGGCCGCTGGACGAAGCGCATCCGCTCTGGCCTGGAAGCCACTACGGGGCGCACAAGGCGGCCCTTGAGAAATTCGTCCACAGCTATGGCTTGGGGATGGGCTATCCGATCTGCGCCTTGCGGCCCACGGGAATCTATGGCCTGGCCCATCCGGCGGCCGACAGCAAGTGGTTCGAACTTGTCCGGCGCGTCGTCCTCGACGAGGCCGTCGACTGCCGCCGCGGCGGCAAAGAGGTGCATGCCGGCGACGTCGCCAAGGCGGTCGAAGTCTTGCTGGATGCGCCGGCCGAGGCGATCGCCGGAGAAGCCTTCAACTGCTACGACCTCTACGTTTCCGAATGGGACGTCGCGATGCTGGCCAAGAAAATCTCTCGCAGCGCAACGGTCGTCGAAGGGATGCAAACGGCGCCCAAACACCAGATTCGCGCCGACAAGCTGCGGCGCCTCGGCATGACCTTCGGCGGCCAGGAATTGTTGCGGCAGACCGTCGAGCAGCTCGTGGCTACGGCCCACGGTCCATTGCCCGCCTGAACGCGATCGGCCCCCGAGGGTTCCAGGCGCTGTTTAGTTCTTTTGAACGATTTCCACGATCAGGGGATGATCGCTCAAGCTCAACGCCAGCGAGTCGCTCGCGCCGAGAGATTGGACGGGTTCGGCGCCAATCGTGGGATCGTAAACTTTCGCCGCTACATGATTGCCGGCCAATTGCACCGTCACTTCGTCGGCGCCCGTTAGGCGTTCGCCCCAGATCACGAGCTCGAACGTGCCGTCGCTTTTTTGCAAAAGCATCTCGTGAACGGTCGCCGGCTGGCCGGAAATGGAGTATTTCAGTTGGCCGGGCTGGGCGAGCGGGCCGCGATCGGCCAGGATGGCCGTGAGATTGTGCAGATACGAGGCCGCTTTGCGCGGCGCGTAATCGGGCTTGAAGAAACCGAAACTTTGGTTGCCGGCTTCGTCAGTGCGGTCGCGCAGCAGGTAGACCGCCGTGTGGCGCCAGCCCCGCTTGAATTGGTCGAGGTACATGCTCAGCAGGTTCAGCGCTTGGATTTCCTCCGTGATCGGTCCGCCGACCGTGCAGCCGGTTTCCGTCGTCACTCGCGGCAACGTCAAAAGCTCGTTTTCCGAATAGCCGCGAAAATGCTTGGCCCAGGTCATTCCGTAGTTGCCGTACAATCCGTCGACCTTGCACCCAGAACTCGGGTCGGCGGCATGCCATGTCTTGTTGTCCTCCAAGCCGGGCGAATTGGGATGATAGATGTAGTTGTGGACGTTGGCGTAGTCGGCGTATTGGGTTCCCTCGGGCATCAAGGCGCCGGCGCCCGCGGGGACCGTCAAGAACTGCAATCCCACGTTGTCCGCTTCGGCGCCGTTCTCGCTGATCGACCAGACGGGATATTTCTTCAGGGCCGGATCGCTTTTCACGGCCTTGTATAAGTCTCGTTGCAACTTGGCGACGGCAAGCCACGACGCCGCGCGCCCGCCGCCTTGCTCGCCTTGATAGGCGACGCCCCAGTTGTTCGGCTCGTTATTCCCCTCAAAGGCCAGCAAAGCGTCTGCGGCCGCCAGGCGCCGAGCGGTGGTCAGAAGCTTCTCCAGGTCGGCGCCGCCGCTGACCAAGCCCCAACTAAACCGCGCGCCCGTTTGTTCGTGCAGATCAAGATAGGTTTGCAGGGTCGTCGGGCCTTCGGCGGAAAGCCCCTCGATACCGCCCCTGACCCAGCGGAAGCCGGCGTATTTGACCATCTCGATGGTTTTCGCGAGAGGTTGTCCTCGATCGGGGAAGGTCGAGACGACGCCGATGCTATTCAGGAAATCGTTCGCCGAGATGGCGGTGGTTGGCGCGGCCTCGGCTGCCGACGGCGCCCGCAAGACGATCTTGTTGTAGAACTGGTCGTCGATATTTTGATCGCCCAACAACACCAGTTGGCTGAACGAATTCGTAGTGGAGTTGTTGAACCTCACCGTGGCGCCGGCGCCGTTGTTCCAGTCGTGGCTGGCGATGGTCCAGGTCGCATCGACGTCGCGGTTGATCGTGAGGTGGCCCATACCGCCGCCGTCGCGGACCGACGGCCGAGTGGCGTCGATTTCCTCGGAGGCCCAGTTCTTGTCTTTCGGGGCGGCGCCGTCGGCGACTTTCGCCCACTGCACCGCCCACTTCGCCTTGTAGCGATGCACTTCGAACACGTAGCCGTCGCCTTTGGGGTTTAACAGCATTAACGACGCGGTGTCGCCGCCGTGCGCGGCGTCGCCCCAACCCCATCCATAGTCCAGCGAAAGCGTCAGCTTTTCGGGAGTCTTTATCTCTGGAAAGGTTTTTGTCAGCGAGCCGCCGGGCTGATTGGCCGCAAAGCGCGCCACGGGCCCCGGATTGTTCGAGATTTCCTTGGGATGCGTGAACACGTCCCAGGCGCCCTTAGGCTGCCAGCCCAAGGCAGCAAAGTCGCCTTTGGAAAAGTCGGAGTCGACCAGCGCCTCGCCCCGGCAAACCGCCTGGACCAAGCCGGCCGCCACGAAGAACGCCACGAGTTTTACAATCCGCGCTGCTCTCATCGCTATCTCGCTGATCTTGTTTCGCTTGCAGAATCCAGTCGAAATGTTGAAGCCGAGCCTATGATAGCTTGAAAACCGCGCCGAGGCAGTGCCAGGTCGAGCGGCGGCGCCATTCGTTCTTCGCGCCTTTCGGTCAGAACAGCCAAGCGAAATAGGCCATGATCGCGGCGATGATGACGATCATGCCGAGCGCGGCGGCGATCGCTCGCGCGTTCGGCGCTTCGGCCGCGTCTTCGACCGGCGGCGCCGGAAGGCGAATTCCGTCGCCGCAATCGTGCCCGCACCACTCGCAATCCCGCAGATAGCCCGGCTCGAATGGCTCATCGCATGTCGGGCAAATCAGCAGTTGGGTTTCGCCTTCGTTCGTCTCGGCCGCGGGCGGCATGTCGCCCGAGAGAAAATCGGCGCCCGCCGTTTCGCAAATCGGACAAACGGCGGTCCGCTGACGACAACACTCCGGACAGAGAGCGAGAGTCAGGGGCGTCGTGGTTGTCGCCGCCTCGCTGCGCGGCTCGCGTCGGACCGCGACGGTTTGCCGATCGAACGCTTCGGCCAGCGTTCTCGCCCGCGGGGCGTCGCGCTGGGCGACCAACACCCGCGCCGCCGTGGCCCAGCCCAACGGCACTTCGCCGGTCACGGCTTGCAGCGCGTCGTTGATGATATAGGCCTCGATGCCCTCGTCGGCCAGCAGATTCCTCAATTCGTGCGCATCGAGCGGATTGGCCGCGGTATAGATCACGGTCGGCTGGTCGGACATCGAATTGCTTCCCGGCCTCGCGGCGCGATACTTGTAAAATCTCAATCGAATTCTAACGGCTTCCCGTCGGGCCGCCGAACGAATTCTGTGACTCACTGCTCCGCGCTCCCCGTTCCGCGCTTTCTTGAAAACCCTCGACACGTATGTTGGCGACAGTTACTCTAAAGATGCGGTTGCGCGCCGCTTGCCGCCGGGCCGGATTTTCCCGGCCGGCGGTCCCGCCGACAAAACGCCCGCCGCGACTTTCATCCCCGCCGTCAAGGAATTCGGGCCTCAGCTCCATGAATGTAAAAACGATCGTTGGCCGGCTCCTGCTGCTCGCCGCATTCGACTGCGTCGGCTTGAACTGTGCCGCCTGGACGTATGCCGCGACCGGCACCGACAGCGAGCCGAAAAAACCCGCCGCGGCGCTGGCCGCGTTGACCGTGCCGGCGGATCTGGAAGTCGAGCAGGTCTTGAGCGAGCCGGAGATCGGCCAGCCGATTTTCGCCCAGTTCGACGAGCGCGGCCGGCTGTGGGTAGTGCAGTATCTGCAATATCCGTTTCCCGCCGGATTGAAAATTCTCAGCGAAGACAAATTTCTGCGGGCCACCTACGACAAGGTTCCGCCGCCGCCGCCGCATCACTTTCCCGGCCGCGACAAAATCACGATCCACGAAGACACGGACGGCGACGGCCGCTTCGACAAGCACAAGACGTTCCTTGACGGGCAGAACATCGTGACCAGCTTCGCCCGCGGCAGGGGCGGAGTGTGGGTGCTCAATCCGCCATATCTGCTGTTCTATCCCGATCGCGACAACGACGATGTGCCCGACGGCGATCCGGAAGTCCACCTGCAAGGTTTTGGCTTGGAAGACACGCACTCGTGCGCGAGCAACTTGACGTTCGGCCCCGACGGCTGGCTGTACGCCTGCCAGGGGAGCACGGTCAGCGGCGACGTGCTGCGGCCGGGCCTCGACAAAAAGCCGGTCCACTCGATGGGCCAGCTTATTTGGCGATATCACCCAGAGCTCAGGCGTTACGAGATTTTCGGCGAGGGGGGCGGCAACACGTTCGGCATCGAGATCGACTCGAAGGGCCGCATCTTCTCCGGACACAACGGCGGCGACACGCGCGGCTTTCACTACGTCCAAGGCGGCTACTCGCAAAAGGGCTTCAGCAAGCACGGCCCGCTGTCGAACCCGTTTACGTTCGGCTATTTCCCGGCGATGAAGCACGCCAACGTGCCGCGGTTCACGCACGCCTTTGTGATCTACGAAGGGGGTGCCTTGCCCGAGGCTTATCGCGGGCGGCTGTTCGGCGTCGCGCCGCTGCAAAGCCACGTCGTGATGAGCGACGTTTCGCCCGACGGCTCGACGTTTCAGACGAAGGACGTCGGGCTGGCCATCGAGAGCAAAGACGACTGGTTCCGCCCGGTGAACGTGATGGTCGGGCCGGACGGCGCGATCTACGTCTGCGACATGTACGAAGCGCAGATCGCCCACCTGCGGCACCACGAGGGCAAAATCGACGTCGGCAGCGGACGCATTTATCGGCTGAAGGCGAAAGGCGCGGCGCCGATCGAGCCTTTCAATTTGGCGAAGCAGTCGAGTGCGGAACTGGTCAAGCTGCTGGACCATGAGAACAAGTGGTTCCGCCGTCAGGCGCTGCGATTGCTGGGAGATCGTAGAGACGCTTCGCTGGTTCCCTCGCTACTCGCCAAACTTGAAGCCGATAAGGGCCAAGGCGCGCTCGAGGCGCTCTGGGCATTGAACCTTTCGGGCGGCTTCAACGAAGCCGTGGCCGCGAAGACCTTGAATCACGCGAACCCCTACGTTCGCTCGTGGACCGTGCGGCTGCTCGGCGACAGCGGGCCGCTTTCGCCCTCCATCGCGCCGCAGCTCGCCGCCCTGGCCCGCTCGGAGCCGAACGTCGAAGTCCGCAGCCAGTTGGCCTCGACCGCCCGGCGTCTGCCGGCCGAGCAAGCCATGCCGATCGTGCGGCAGTTGATTTCACACGGCGACGACGCGGCCGACGCGCATCTGCCGCTGTTGATCTGGTGGGCCATCGAGGCCAAAGCCGCCGGCGACCGCGACGCCGTGCTGGAGCTGTTCGCCGACAAGGCCATCTGGCAGGCGCCGCTGGCCGAAAAGCACCTGCTGCACCGCGTCATGCGGCGCTATGCCGCCACGGGGGCGCGGAGCGACCTGGTCGCGTGCGCTAAGCTGTTGGCGCTTTCGCCCGACCAGGAGCACGGGCGGATGCTGATGCGCGGCTTCGAAGAGGCATATCAAGGACGCCCGCTGACCGGTTTGCCGACGGAGCTTGTCGAGGCGATGAGCAAAGTCGGCGGACAGTCGCTGGCTCTTGGCCTGCGGCAAGGCAAGCCCGACGCGATCGACAAGGCCCTGGCCGTGATCGCCGACGACAAGGCCGACGGCAACGAGCGGCTGCAATACATTCAGATTTTCGGCGAGGTCAAGGCGGCGAAGAGCGTGCCCGTGCTGTTGGGGGTCGTCCGCAACACGGCCGACGACGGGCTGCGGATGACGGCGCTCACGTCGCTGCAGCCTTATAACGATCCGGCCATTCCCGCCGCCGTAATCGAGCTGTACGGCAAGTTCACGGAAGACGCGCGCAGCGCCGCGCAGACGCTGCTCGCCAGCCGCAAGCCGTGGGCGCTCGAACTGGTGCAGGCTCTCGACGAGGGCAAGATCGATCCGGCGACGATTCCCTTGGACACGGCCCGCAAGTTGACCGTGTTCCGCGACGATCGCATCGCCCAATCGATCGCCCGGCATTGGGGCACGATCGAAGGCGCCACCACGGCCGAGATGCAGCACCAGATCGAGCGGCTGCGCGGAGTCGTGGCCGCGGCGTCGGGCAGTCCGTACCCCGGCAAGAAGCTGTTCAAAGAGACCTGCGCCAAGTGCCATCGGCTATTCGGCGACGGCGGCCAGATCGGCCCCGATCTGACCAGCTACAAGCGCGACGACGTGGCCAACATGCTGATCAACATCGTCAACCCGAGCGCCGAGGTGCGCGAGGGCTTCGAGACCTACCAGGCGCTGACCGACGACGGCCGCGTCGTGGCCGGCTTTTTGGTCGATCGCGACAACCAGGTCGTCGTATTGCGCGGCGCCGACGGCCAGAACGTGACGCTGGTCCAAAGCGAGATCGACGAGCTGCTGCCGCAGCGCAAATCGCTGATGCCCGAGGGCGTGCTGCGCGAGTTGAACGACCAGCAGGTCCGCGATCTGTTCGCTTATCTGCGCAGCACGCAGCCGCTCAACGATTGAGGGAGTCTCCTCATGCATCCCGAAAATCTACCAGTACGCCTACTGCGCGGAACAGCGAAGCTCGTTGTTGTCTGGGGCGCGGTATTTTGGTCGATCGCTTCGATCAGTGCCCAAGAAAACCGTGCCCAAGCAAACGACAAAGAACCGCGTAGACCGAATATCGTGTTGGTCCTGGCCGACGACCAGGGCTGGGGCGATTTGGGCCTGCACGGCAACGCCAACATTCGCACGCCAAATATCGACGCCCTGGCTCGTGCCGGGGCACGGTTCGATCGGTTTTACGTCTCGCCGCTTTGCGCGCCGACGCGGGCCAGCCTGCTCACTGGGCGCTACCATTTGCGGACCGGCGTGACCGGCGTCACCCGCGGCGAGGAGCGCATGAATCTCGACGAAGTCACCTTCGCCGAGGTGTTCCAGGCCGCCGGCTACGCCACCGGCGCCTTCGGCAAGTGGCACAACGGCTCGCAGTATCCGTATCATCCCAACGGCCGCGGCTTCGAGGAGTTTTACGGGTTTTGCTGCGGGCACTGGAGCAACTACTTCAGCCCGCCGCTGGAGCGCAACGGCGAGGAAGTCCGCGGCGACGGTTACATTGCCGACGATTTCACCGAGCATGCGCTCGACTTCATCCAGGCCAGCGTCGAACGCAAGCGGCCCTTCGTCTGCTACTTGGCCTACAACACGCCGCATTCGCCGTTTCAGGTTCCCGACGAATACTACGATCGCGTCCGGCGGCGCGGATTGTCGATGCTCCACGACGGGCCTGGCCAGGAGAAGACCGAAGAGACGATCTGCGCGCTGGCCATGTGCGAGAACATCGACGACAACGTCGGCCGGCTGCTGGCGCGGCTCGATCGGCTCGGCGTCGCGGGCGATACGATCGTGCTCTATATGTCCGACAACGGCCCCGCGACGTGGCGCTGGAACGGCGGGATGAAAGGCAAGAAAGGCTCGATCGACGAAGGGGGCGTGCGGTCGCCGTTTTTCGTGCGTTGGCCCGGCCATATTTCGCCGGACCGCAGCATCGGCCAGATCGCCGGCCATATCGACATCATGCCGACGCTGTTGGAATTGTGCGACCTCGATCCCGCGCAAGCCCCCCGGCGGCCGAAGCCGTTCGACGGCCGCAGCCTGAAACCGCTGCTGCTCGGCGAGCGGGTCGATTGGCCCGAGCGCAAGATCTTTTCCGCGCAGGGCAAGCCGACGAGCGTCCGCACCGAGCGTTATCGCGCGGATTTCCAGGGTCTTTACGACATGCAGGCCGACCCCGGCCAGCGCGAAAACCTGGCCGCGAAACAGCCCGAATTGCACCGCGAACTCTTGGCGGCGATGAACGGCTGGCGGCAAGAGGTTGAAGACCGCAACCCGCCCAAGCGACCTTATCCGGTCGGCCACGAACGGGCGGCCCTCACCTGGTTGTCCGCGCAGGACTGCGAGTTTCACGGACCCGGGCTAAGGTTCAGCGCGCGGCCGCCGAACTCTTCCTGGTTGACGAATTGGACCGATGCAAGCGCCTATCCGTCTTGGGACGTGGAGGTGCTGACGCCGGGCACATACGAAGTCTTCTTGAACTATGCTTGCGCGGCCGAGGCCGTGGGCACGGAACTGGAACTTTTGTTCGAGGGGCGCAGCGTGACGGCCGCGGTGGCGGAAGCCTTCGATCCGCCGCTATTGCCCAGTCCCGACCGTTCGCAGCGGGTCGAGTCGTACGAAAAACCCTTCAAGCGTTGGAAACTGGGCGAGATCGAGTTGCCGCAGGCGCGCGGGCCGATGACGCTGAAAGTCGCCAAGCAGACCGGCTCCCAGGCGATCGAGCTGCGGCGGATCGAGCTGCGCAGAATCAAGTGACGGGATCGAAAGCAAGATCTTCCGCAGCTAGGGTGATTGACCTCGCAGCCAACGCTTCACGATTGCCGCCAGCCGTATTTTATCATTTTATTCCGCCGTCTCGTCCCTCGTTTTGGTGGACGAACGCCAAAGCATCTGCCAGACTGAAGGCGCTCATCGGCCTCTTCGCGTCGAGGAGCGTCCGGCGTGTCGTTCGGCGGGGCGCAACGGAACTTTCGCAGAAAGCGGCGGGAAGATGGCGCTCGATGCTGGAGTCGGCGAACGATTGGGAGAGAACGATGTCGAGGCGATCGACAATCTCCGCGAGATTTACGGTAGGTTGAAAGGCGAACTGGCCCGCGTGATCGTCGGGCAGCAGGCCGTGATCGAGCGGCTGGCGATCTGCCTGTTCGCCCGCGGCCACGCACTGTTGATGGGCGTGCCGGGGCTGGCCAAAACGCTGCTGGTCGCCAAGCTGGCCGAAACGATGTCGCTGAAGTTCAGCCGCATCCAGTTCACGCCCGATTTGATGCCGATGGACATCACCGGCGCCGATATCTTGCAGGAAACCGCTTCGGGCCGCCGCGAGTTTCAATTCTTTCAAGGACCGATCTTCGCCAACATCGTGCTGGCCGACGAGATCAACCGCGCGCCGCCCAAGACCCAGGCCGCCATGCTCGAAGCCATGCAGGAGCATAAGCTGACGGTGCTGGGCAAGGCGTTTCAGCTCGATCAGCCGTTCTTGGTGATGGCCACCCAGAACCCGGTCGAGCAAGAAGGGACGTATCCGCTGCCCGAGGCGCAGTTGGATCGCTTCATGTTCTTGGTGGAGGTCGATTATCCGGATGAGGACGAAGAAATTCGAATCGCGCGGACCACGACGGGCGACGCGCTGCCCGAATTGGAGCGGCTGCTCGGCGCCAAGCAGATCATCGCTTATCAGGAATTGGTCCGCCGCATTCCGGTCCCCGACCATATCTATACCTATGCCGCGCGGCTGGTCCGCATGACGCGGCCGAAAGGTCCGACGGCGCCCGAGTGGATTCAGCCGTTCGTGGCTTGGGGCGCCGGGCCGCGGGCCGTGCAGTATTTGGTGCTGGGCGCCAAGGCGCGAGCGGCCCTGAGCGGCAGCTACATGGTGCGGCTCGAAGACGTGCAGGAGGTGGCGCTGCCCGTGCTGACGCACCGCGTCATCACCACCTTCGCCGCGCAGTCCGAAGGGATCGACAGCCGCGAGATCGTCCGCCGGTTGATGGCGGAAACGAAGCACGAGGCGTGAATGTCCACGATCCGCCAAACGCGCAGCTTCTTGCAGCCGAAAGTGCTGGCCCGGCTGGCGGCGATTCCGCTGTTCGCGCGGCGGCCGATGCAAGGCACGGTCTCCGGCCGGCACCAAAGCCCGCACCGCGGTTCGAGCGTCGAGTTCGCCGAATATCGCGAGTACGTGGCTGGCGACGATCCGCGGCGGATGGATTGGCGGGCCTACGGGCGGACCGATCGGTTTTACGTCAAGGAGTTCGAAGCCGATACGAACCTGCGCTGCTGGTTGGTGCTCGACACCAGCGGCTCGATGGACTTTGGCTCGCGCGGCGTCGCCAAGCTCGAATACGCGCGGCGCATTGCCGGCAGCCTGGGGTATCTGGCGGTCGAGCAAGGCGACGCGGTCGGGCTGACCTGTGTGGCCGGCGGGGCGATGCGTCATGTTCCGCCGCGGCGGAATCCGGCCCATCTGTCGGCCGTGTTCGACGTGCTGGAGCAAACCCGGGCGAAAGGCGAAACGCCCTTGCCTGCGGCCTTGCACGAACTGGCCGAAACGGCGGCGCAGCGCGCGCTCGTCATCATCCTTTCCGACTTCTTCATTGAGCCGGACGAACTGCGGAGTTGCTTCGAGCACTTGCGGTTTCGCAAGCACGATGTGGCGGCGTTTCACCTGCTCGACCCGCTGGAGTTGAGCTTCGAGTTTCGCCGCCCGATGCGGTTTCTCGACATGGAGGGCGGGGCGCCGGTGTTCGCCGAGCCGAACGCCATCGCCGAGCGATATCATGCGGCGCTCGGCCGGTACTTGGAGCAGGTCAAGCAGGTCGTGCTGGAATCGGGCGTCGATTATCACCGGGTGAATATCGAGGAGGATTACGAGCGCGTGTTGTCCCGGTTCTTGATCCAGCGCAGCCGCAAGCGAGGCGCCCGGTGAGCTTTTTACAGCCCATGTTGCTGGCCGGGCTGGCGCTGGCGGCGCTGCCGATCATCATTCACCTGATCAACCAGCGCCGCTACCAGACGATCCGCTGGGGCGCGATGATGTTTCTGTTGGCCGCGAATCGCATGTCGCGCGGCTTCGCCCGCATCCGGCAGTGGCTGATTCTGTTGTTTCGCGTGCTGGCCGTCGCCTGTCTGGTGTTCGTCATCGCCCGGCCGCTGGCCAGCGGCTGGATGGGCCTGGCCGCGGCCGGCCGCGCCGATACGACGATCGTGCTCATCGATCGTTCGCCCAGCATGCGGCAGCAAGACTCGGCCGCGGGCCAATCGAAGCTCGCGGCCGGCCGGCGGCAGTTGGCCGAAGCGCTGGGGCGGCTGCCTTCCTCGCGCTGGGTGCTGATTGAAAGCGCGAGCAACAAGCCCCGCGAATTGGAATCGCCGCGCTCGCTCGAACATCTGCCCGAGACCGAACCCAGCGGCGCCTCGGCCGATCTGCCGGCCATGCTGCAAGCGGCCCACGATTACATTGTCGCGAACCAGAGCGGGCGGACCGAGATCTGGTTTTTGTCCGACTTGCGCGCGAACGACTGGAACGCCGCCGACGCCCGTTGGGAGGCGCTGCGAAACGCCTTCGCGGCCTTTCCGCAAGGCCTGCGGTTTCATCTGCTCGCCTATCCGCGCGCCGCCGCCGACAATGTCTCGGTCCGCCTGACGGGCATCCGCCATCGCACGACGGCCGACGGCGGCGAACTGCTCGTCTCGCTGCGGCTCTCGCGCCCGGAAGAAACGCCGACGCCGGCCAGCGTGCCGATCCAATTCGAGATCGAAGGCGCCCGCTCGGTCGTCAACGCGGAGTTGGCGGGGACCGAGTACGAGCTGCGCGAGCATCGCATTCCACTCGGCCCCCGAGAGGAGCGAGGCTGGGGCCGCGTGTCAATCCCCGCCGACGCCAACCTGGCCGACAATGAATTCTTCTTCGCCTTCGACCCGGCCGAGACGCGTCGCACTGCGATCGTCGCCGACGACCCGGCGGTCGGCGAAGCCCTGCGGTTGGCGGCTTCGATTCCCGCCGACCCGGGCGAGCACTCGTCGGCCGAGGTCATCGGGCTCGATCAAGCGAGCACCATCGACTGGGAGAAGACCGCGCTCGTGTTGTGGCAGGCGCCGTTGCCGGCCGGCGAGACGGCCGCGCGCCTCGAAAGCTTCGTGGATCGCGGCGGCCAGGCGATCTTTTTCCCGCCGTTGCAACCCGGCGACGCCGAGTTGTTCGCGGCAAGTTGGCGAGCCTGGACGACCCTGGACGATAGCGCCGCGGTCGACTCTTGGCGCCACGATCAGGATCTGCTGGCCAACACGCAAAGCGGCATGTCGCTGCCGGTCGGCCAGTTTGAATTGCGGAACATCTGCGGGTTGTCGGGCGAATTCACGCCGCTGGCCAGCTTGCGCGGCGGCGCGCCGCTCGTGGCCCGCGCGCCGACGCCGCGCGGGGGCGCCTATTTTTGCTGCACCACGCCGGCGCCTCGCGACTCGAACTTGGCCAGCGACGGCGTCGTGCTGTACGTCGCCGTGCAGCGGGCCTTGGCGGAGGGCGCCGCGGCGATCGGCGGCGCGAGGCAGATGGTCGCCGGCCAGTTCGACAGCGCGGCGGCCGCCAATGGCGGCGGCTGGCAGGCGACGAGACCGGCGTCTCGACGGAGAATGCCTGCCAGTCGGGCGTCTATGCCGGCGACGACGCGCTGGTGGCCGTGAACCGCTCGGAAGCGGAAGACGAGGCGGACGTATTGGCCGACGAGCGAGTCGCCTCGCTGTTTGGCGATCTCGACTTCGTGCGGATCGACGAAGACGCGGGCAGTTCGCGTTCGCTGGTGCAAGAGGTTTGGCGTTCGTTTCTGGCCGCCATGATGTTCGCGCTGGTGGCCGAAGCGTGGCTCTCGCTGCCGCGACCGAAAGCGGCGAAAATGGATCAGAGGAACGAACGGCGCGGAGCGACACTTTAATGCTGCGTCCGCTGTTTCTCTCTTTGCATTAAATCAAATGCGCGGCCTTGCGCTTCTCCAGATGCTCCCGAATGGCCAGCGCGGGGGACTCAATCAACACGACGCCCGCGGGCAGCCCGTCGGCAAATTCAAAGTGACCGCCGCGTGCCAACGCAACGACGAACATTAGTTTCGCCCCTTTGCTGGCAGAAGCGCGGGAGAGCTTTCTCGCCGCATCTAGCAGCGATTCGCCACGACGTTGGACCCGAATCGTGACGGGACCGCCCTCGTATTCCTGCTTGAGAATTGCATCGATGCCGTGATTGCGCTGAACGGGGACGTATGCAAGTCCTTGTAGCAATGCGAGAGCCGCTTCGTCCGCATTTCGATAGGCATCGCGCCCCAATTCCAGCAGGCGAGAGTGGCTTCGCGATGGATCGCTGAGTCGCTGCTTGGTCAGTTTGACGGCGTCTTCTGAAATATCAATGCCAATCGCTGCTCGATTGAGCGATTGTGCCGCGACCAACGCCGTGCCGCTTCCGCAAAACGCGTCCAGGACGCGATCGCCTTCGGTCGTTGCAAGACGGATGATGCGTTCCAACAGCAGAAGCGGCTTCTGTGTGGGATATCCCGTCCGTTCCTTGGCCTTCGGATTCAAAAACGGAATGTCCCAAACGTCGCCGAGCGGAACCCCGCGTTTGACGCCGTTTGGAACAGTATTCCCATCGTCGTCGCGGTCATAAACTGATTTGTTGAAGTCGTCTCGACGGCGACGTTGAAGAATCTGGTCGACATTGGTCGCCGGAGAATAGTCGGTCCACATCTCGTTGAAGATGAATTGATCGGACTTCGTGTAATAGAGAATGGTTTGGTGGGTCGGCAGCAGTCGTCGTTGCGCGTTGGACCACCTGCGATAATGCCAGATGATTTCCGCGCGAAAATTCTCTCGACCGAACACGTCGTCGAGCAGCATTCGCACAAGATGGACAGCGTTTCGGTCGCAATGAAAAAAAATCGATCCGCGATCCGAGAGCGCCTTGTGCGTCACCCGCAGTCGCTCGAGCAAGAATGTTCCGTACTCCTGCTGCGAGGACCAAAGATCGTTGAATGAAAACTCCTTCGATCGGTCGCGCGGGCCGAGGCGATGGACTTTCTGAGTGAAGAAGGGAGGATCGAGATACGCCAAGTCCGCAATCCCGCTTTCCATCTGTTGCAAGAAGGGCAAGCAGTCGCTCAAATGCACCTGAATATCAGCCATTGACGGCATTTTCTCGTGCCAAGGTTGTCAGAATGGCAAACAGATCGATACCCGTCCGTTTTTTCACGTATCGCCAGGCCGCGTCGCCGAAGTAGTATTGGCCGTTCACGCCCTTGTAGAGCGTCTCAAGCGTCCGCTGGATCTTGATCGCTTGAGCGCGGTTTGGATAATAGAACATGACTTGCTCTGTAGAAAACCTGCATTCGTCTGAGAATCATCACGTTGTGGGTGATCGCCCTGAGGATCGTTTCGCGGCATTGGCTCCAGTATTGGCGTGCTCGCAAGGCAGAGCCCATCAGCCGCTTGAGCATACTGTTCACGGT